>NZ_JAFREJ010000014.1:0-59106 GCF_017377545.1 Faecalibacterium sp. Marseille-Q4164
AGCATACCGCTGGAGAGCGGTCTATAAATACTACTCTTTTATAATACGAGGAGGTGTTGAAACTTGAAAAGCAGCGCGAAAAAAATAGAGCTGGCCTCGGTAGATGATCTGTTCTCCACCGAAGAAGGCCGTCAGGATGCAAAGCTGGAAAAGATTCAGGAGATTCCGCTGTCTAAACTGCATCCCTTTAAGAACCACCCATTTAAAGTCAAGGATGACGAAGCCATGATGGAGACCGCAGACAGTATCAAGCAGTATGGCGTTCTGGTTCCGGCGATTGCTCGACCGGACCCGGAGGGCGGTTATGAGCTGGTAGCCGGACACAGGCGGCACAGAGCCAGTGAGCTGGCAGAAAAGGAGACCATGCCGGTCATTGTTCGGGATTTGGATGATGATGCCGCCACGATCATTATGGTTGACAGCAATCTGCAACGAGAAAGTCTCTTTCCCAGTGAAAGAGCCTTTGCTTACAAGATGAAACTGGATGCCATGAAAAGACAGGCTGGCAGACCGAGTAAAGAAAATGTGTCCCAAGTTGGGACACAAAAGCGATCAGACCAGTTGCTTGCTGAACAGGTGGGGCAAAGTCGAAATCAAATTCAGCGCTATATCCGTCTGACAGAGTTGATTCCTGAATTGATGGATATGGTGGATGAGAAGAAGGTTGCCCTGAACCCTGCCTATGAGCTGTCCTTTCTCAAAAAGGAGGAACAGGTAGACCTGTTGGACGCAATGGACAGCGAACAGGCTACCCCTTCTCTTTCTCAAGCCCAGCGGCTCAAAAAATACAGTCAGGAGGGGCATCTGACCCTCGATATGATGCGTGTCATCATGGGTGAGGAAAAGAAAAGCGATCTGGACCGAGTGACATTTACCTCTGACACCTTGCGGAAGTATTTCCCTAAAAGCTATACGCCCCAGCGGATGCAGGAAACCATCATCAAGCTGCTGGAGGCATGGCAGAAAAAGCGTCAGAGAGACCAGGAACGATGAAAGGAGCCGCCTATGAGGGATATTTCAGCCCGTGAGCTGAAAGGACACAACATTCTCGCCGTAGAGAGGTTTTGGGATAACACCCGCTGGATGATTGAGTTTTCCGTCCTGCGTCCCAGCACAGCTTACGGCAGCCCCGGAGAGGAAATACGGCTGTTTTTGACCGAGGACGGGTATCAGGCTGCCCTGCAAAGCCAGCAGCGCCGGGAAATCAAGATCAAGCGTTACGCTCGTGTGATTGAGGGACATATCCTCGATTTCAAACCGGGAAAACGCCGCCGCTCATAAACCCATACAACGAAAGGAAAGGAATGACTATGTGTACGGTAAAGGAAATTCAAGAAGCAATCCGGGAAGATTGCAAATCTCAGCATGACATGGATTCAACGGATATTGACCGAGTGATGCAAACACTTCCTTTCGCCCAGGAGGAGCCATTTACAGAGGCGCGTCCTCGAAAGCCGCTGCTTTGGTTCTATGCAAGAAAATTTGAAAAGTGTTGAACACCGCAATTCTTTGGAATGAGGATTGCGGTTTTTTTGTACCCAAAAATCGGAAGGAGTGAGGTCGATGGCCGTTTTTCGCATTGAACGGACCCGTGATTATACCGTGATGAGCAATCATCATTTACGAAATGCAAACCTGTCGTTAAAAGCCAAGGGGTTGCTTTCCATGATGCTGTCTTTGCCAGAGGACTGGAATTACACTACCCGTGGTCTTGCAAAGATCTGTAAGGAGGGCGTGGATGCCATAGGCGCTGCGTTGCGGGAATTGGAGGCTGCCGGTTACATTGTGCGGCACAAACTGCGTGACCGACAGGGACGCATCAGTGATACGGAGTATGTCATATACGAGCAGCCACAGCTTAGAAAACCGGATACGGATTCACCAGATACGGAAAACCCGTATATGGATAAACCGGATACGGAAAAGCCCGCAGAATTAAATATAGAGAAATCAAATACTCAAAAACAAAATATTTATGGATCAAGTACCGATTCCATTCCCTTCCGGGATTGCGCGGCAGATTGTCTGCCGGAACGGAAAGGAAGGGATGCGATGTCACTCACAGAGATAGAGAGTTATCGGGAATTGATTCAGGAGAATATCGGGTATGAATACCTGTGTCAGCAGTATGAAACTTATCGGGAGGATTTGGACGAAATTGTGGAGTTGATCGTGGAAACGGTCTGTGCAAAGCGAAAGACCACCCGTATCGCAGGAAGCGATTTTCCGCATGAAATCGTTCGTTCCAGGTTCTTGAAGCTGGATAACTCGCACATTGAGTTTGTCATGGACTGTTTACAGAAGAACACCACGGAAATTCGCAACATGAAGCAGTATCTTCTGACCGTTCTGTTCAATGCACCGACCACGATAAGTAATCATTACACCTCACAAGTAAATCACGATCTGTATGGCGGCTGGTAAATGGTCGATTTTTTATTGCCCGGAACTGCCGGGAGAAAGGAGCAAGCATGATGTCTGAGGGAAAGACCATAGGGCAGCTGATGGAAGAAATGCGGGCAAAGGCAGGAGCGCAGAATTATCACGGTCATGGATATATGGACCTCCAGCGTTTTGCGGAGGACACCCGGCACATGATTATTTTTGATGTGCTGACGAACGATTCCCCTGTTGGCTGGAAAGGCGAACGAACCCGCCTGTTCCTGTCGGATACCGGTTATGAAAAAGCACTGGATAGTCAGGAAAAGGGGCAGATTAAGATTTTGAGCCACGCAAAGGTACGCCAGGGCAATCTGCACTATGACCATTCTGACCAGTTACGCTAAGGAGGGCGGTATGAAGCGTTATCTTCTGCGGCGGCTGGTGGTTCCGCCTTAGCAAAAAAGAGATTCCCTGCAAACTTCGTGGAAAGGAGGCGAGAAAATGCAGGAAGAAGTGGAAAACAGAACTTTGACGCTGGTTGTCAGTGGAACAAAGTTTACCGGCAGAATGTTTAAGGCTGCCATAAGCAAGTACATGGCACATCGGAAGGAAAAGAAGCTGGAAAAACAGAGAAGCCGTGATGCGCCGGTTGTTCCGCATGGAAAACAGACTGTGAAGCAGCTTGTCGGGCAGAATCAGGGAATATCCAACATTGAGATCACAGACCCCTCTATCAAGGAGTTTGAGAAAATCGCCCGGAAATATGGTGTGGATTATGCGGTGAAAAAGGACCGCAGCAGTTCTCCGCCAAAGTACCTGATTTTTTTCAAAGGCCGTGATGCGGATGCTCTGACAGCAGCTTTTACAGAGTACACCAACAAAAAGGTCAAAAAGGCAACGAAAACAGAGCGCCCGTCCGTACTGGCAAAACTTAACCAGTTCAAAGAGATGGTTAAAAATGCTGTGGTGGATCGCACCAAGCGAAAGGAGCTGGAACGATGAAAAAGACATTGGACATCAAAAAGCTCATTTTGCTGAATATGCCGTATATCCTGCTGGGGCTGTTTGCTACCAATTTTGGAGAGGCATGGCGAATGGCACAAGGGGCGGATGCTTCAGAAAAGTTTCTTTCGCTGGTTGCGGTTCTGCCTGGGGCGTTGCAAAGTTTCTGGCCAAGCCTGCATCCATTGGACTTGTTGGTAGGGCTGTGTTGCGGTGTTGGTCTGAGGCTGGCGGTGTATCTTAAAAGCAAGAACGCCAAGAAATATCGACATGGTTTGGAATATGGTTCGGCCCGCTGGGGAACCCGTGAGGATATTGCACCTTACGTTGATCCTGTATTTCAGAACAATGTGATTCTGACGAAAACGGAGAGCCTGACCATGAACAGCCGCCCCAAGGACCCCAAGACTGCCAGAAACAAAAATGTACTGGTGATTGGCGGCTCCGGTTCCGGTAAGACCCGATTCTGGCTGAAACCCAACCTGATGCAGATGCACAGCTCCTATGTTGTGACGGACCCGAAGGGAACAATTCTGGTGGAGTGCGGAAAAATGCTCCAAAGGGGTGCGCCCAAGCTGGGGAAGGACGGAAAGCCCATGAAGGATAAGCACGGCAAGGTCATTTATGAGCCGTACCGAATCAAGGTCCTAAATACCATCAACTTCAAGAAGTCCATGCACTATAACCCCTTTGCATACATCCACTCGGAAAAGGATATTTTGAAGCTGGTGACAACGCTGATCGCTAATACCAAAGGCGAGGGAAAGGCCGGAGACGATTTCTGGGTCAAGGCGGAAACATTGCTGTATTGCGCATTGATCGGATATATCCACTATGAAGCTCCGGTGGAGGAGCAAAACTTCTCCACCCTCATCGAGTTCATCAACGCCATGGAAGTCCGGGAGGATGACGAGGAGTTCAAAAATCCTGTAGACCTGATGTTTGATGCACTGGAATCGGAAAAGCCAAACCACTTCGCAGTGCGGCAGTATAAGAAATATAAGCTGGCAGCCGGTGTTGTATGCTCTAAAAGACTTCTTAATCAAGCGGTTGGGAAGTCTCTTAGAACACACAACCTAAAACCGAAGAAAGGAGCGCAAGTTATGAGAAAAAACGAGAAAATCACAGCTCTGTACGAACGACTGAGCCGTGATGACTTTGGCAAAGATGATGACCAGCAGCGTGAGAGCAATTCCATTTCCAATCAAAAGGCTATGTTGGAGGAGTTCGCCGCACGGCAGGGGTTTACGAACATTGTCCATTTCACGGACGATGGCATTAGTGGTACTTGCTTTGACCGTCCCGGATTTCTGGCAATGATGAAAGAGGTGGAAGCCGGGAATGTGGAGTACCTGTGTATCAAGGACATGAGCCGCATGGGTCGTGACTATCTGAAAGTCGGTCAGATTATGGAAATCCTGCGTCAGCGTGGCGTGCGACTTATCGCCATCAATGACGGCGTGGATAGTGCCAGAGGTGACGATGATTTTACCCCTTTCCGCAACATTATGAACGAGTATTACGCCAGAGACACCAGCCGTAAAATCCGTTCCACTTTCCAGTCCAAAGGCAAGTCCGGCAAGCACCTCACAGGCACGGTCATTTACGGCTATCTCTGGAACGAAGCCAGAGACCAATGGTTGGTTGACCCCGAAGCCGCTGATGTGGTCAAGCGCATCTTTGCCATGACGATTGAGGGCTACGGTCCGTATCAGATCGCCAGCAAGCTGAAAGAAGAAAAAATCCTCATTCCGTCCGCTTACCTTGCCCAGCACGGCGAGGGTGTGAATAAAAACAAGACTTTCAAAGATGTGTACGGCTGGGGTTCTTCCACCATCTGCAACATTCTTGAAAAGCGTGAATATCTGGGACACACCATCAACTTCAAGACTCGAAAGCACTTCAAGGACAAGAAAAGCCATTATGTCCCGGAGGACGAATGGACGATTTTCGAGAATACCCATGAAGCTATCATTGACCAGCAGACCTTTGACCTTGTGCAGAAAATCCGTGGGAATGTCAGACGCTACCCGGACGGCTGGGGCGAAGCAGCTCCCCTCACAGGCTTGCTTTATTGTGCCGATTGCGGCGGCAAGATGTATGTCCACCGTACCAACAACGGCAAGCGTATTTCTCAATATACCTGTTCACAGTACACCAAAGTTCCTTGCGGAACGCTCTGCAAGACCCAGCACCGTATCAACGAAGATGTGGTACTGTCCCTTGTCTCGGAAATGCTGAAAGCCATTGCCGATTATGCGAAGCATGACAGAGCCGAGTTTGTCCGTGTGGTGCAGGAAGCGCAGTCCAGCCAGCAGACGGCAGAGGTCAGGAAGCAGCGGACACGCCTTGCCACAGCAAAGCAGAGAGTTTCCGAGCTGGAAGTCCTGCTCTGCAAAATCTATGAGGACAACATTTTAGGCAAGCTGTCCGACAGCAGATACGCCACTCTGGACGCTCAATATGAAAAGGAGCAGACCGAGCTTACCGCTGAAATCTCTGTTCTGGAAAAGGCTATCAAGAGCTACGAGAAGCACGAAAAGGACGCTGACCGTTTTATCGCTCTGATTGACAAGTATGAGAACTTCGACAAGCTGACGATTGCCATGCTCAATGAGTTTATTGAGAAAATCCTTGTGCATGAGCGTGACCGCAAGGGCAGTATTCAGACCACACAGGAGGTCGAGATTTACTTCAATTTCGTGGGTCGTTTCGTTCCCCCTGCGTTTGGCGAAGTGGAGCTTACCCCGGAGGAATTAGAGGAAATCCGCAAGCGTGAGGAACGCAAGGACAGGCTCCACCAGAACTACTTGAAGCGGAAAGCCAGCGGAGCGCAGAAGCGATACGAGGACAAAATCAAGAAGCGGAAAAAGGCAGAAATTGAAGCTAAGAAAGCCGCCATTCGTGCGGAGGACATTGCAAAGGGCGTGTTCGTCCCTGTCAGCAGTTTACCGCAGAGAGAGCCGATGAAAGGAGTACAAACAGCATGAATATCACTTACACACAGAACGGAGATTATCTTATCCCGAACATCGTTATCCGCAAGACCAAGTCCCTCGGACACTACGGCAGACTTCGCAAGGCGTATCTGAAAATGCACCGTCCGATACTGTTCAATGAACTGGTACTATCCGACAAGCTCTTTGAGCATTGCGCCGAGATTGACGAAGCGGCACGAAACCGCATAGAGCTGATCGTGCGGTCACTGGTAGAGCAAAACGGCGTGACCGAGCAACTGAAAGCCGAAAACCAAATGGAATGGGTGCGGCAGATGAACGCTTGCAAGGCACAGGCAGAGGAGATTGTGAAAGCGGAATTGATTTATGATTGAGCGAGAAAGTCCGGGCAGAAAACTGTTCGGACTTTTCTCATATATTCCAAAATGACGGTAGAATTGTTCACAAGTTTTATGGTATAATTTATGCGAATAAAGAAAACGGAAAATTAGAATCTAACAAGAGAATGTGGTTGTATGAAAAAATCCATATTAGTATTTTGGGCAATCGTGTGTCTGTTACCTATTCAAAGGAGGTTTAAGAATTTTAAATGAAACATATAAGAAATATATTGCTGTTGATTACGATTATTTTTGCTTTTGTTATGCAAGCTGAAGTATATCAAAATATGCTCTGGAACTTTAATGGTGCTTATTATTTATCGTCCAGATACACAACTACTAATGACGATATGGATTCATTTTTAGCCAATGCAGAAGATACAGCTGAGAAGCATGGTGTTCATATTTTTTCGACTTTTAATCAGAGAGTTTCTAATTATCAGACAAGACTTTATATTTATGGTGATGATACCGTTGTTCGGGATAGTCTTAAAAGCACAATGGATATTGAGGAAAAAACATATACGGCTTTGATAGGCGGAATCACCGTAATAGAATTTGAAGATTTTAGAGAAGCAAAAAACACAGGCAATGGACAGGAAATAATGGTCAGCTATATCGGTGACGATGATGACATTATTGCCACATATCAAGATTTGGCAAAAGAATATTCTATATCGCAGCCAGAGTTTTGGCAATCAACCGAAACTGATATGATGTTCATTGTTTGGGGCCTGGTTGCCATATTGATGATTGTACTTAATATGATTGAGGTGATACGCAGACAAAAGGAAGTAGTTGTACGAGCTTCTCTGGGCGAAAATGCTGCTGTGATTGCTCTAAAAGCTGTAGTGGCTGATATGATTTCATATGCTGCATTATTCGTCTTAGCAAAGTTGCTTGTTTCTCAATTTATATCGGGAGCGTATGAAGATCATCTCATTTTGGCAGTGTATTGTGCCGGAGCAGTTCTTTCCGTAATTCCTTATGCTGCTTTTGTCCGCTTTGATGTAAAAAAAGCCTTTGCCAATGCTTCAGATAAAAAAGGTATGTTTTATCTTCTGAACGGTCTTAAAGTATTTGCTACTGCTATGACGATTTTTACAATAACTACAAATCTCAGTAGCATTCAAGGTAATTTACTTACAAACACTACTCTTTTAGAAAATCATTATAATGATTACTATTTTGGAGTTATGCAGATTGAACCTCCTTTTGAAGAAAATGAGGAGGAATCCAAAGAGAGCGAATTTTGGAATGACCTTTACGAAAATGAATACAACACTATAAATCCGGTGGTCTGCATAGGCAGCCGGATAAGCGATACGGATAATTATATTTTTGTAAATCATAATGCCAGAGATATGCTGCAAGGGTTTTCTGATATGCTTACTGAAGATGATGAAAAAGAGGATATCGTGGTCTTCGTGCCAAAGGGAAAAAATGCGGAATCATACAAAGATATCGCAAAAGAGGAAATTAGCTCTCTTACCCAAAATGCAGAAGAACTGCGTGTTGTTTATAAAGAATATTCTGGCAGAGAGCAATTTTATTATCTCAATTCGAACAGAGAAGAGGCTATTGACGGATTGTCAAGAGCAACAAATCCGATTGTTATTTATCAGGCAAATGAGGCTGTTGCTTTGAATGGAAGTTATATCGAAACAGGAACATATAATGGTGAGGTGATCTACGGATGCGATGAAAGCACAATTCGTAATGCTGCGAAAAAATATGCAGAACAGCTTGGTCCACACTATTTTATGCTGACGAATGTCGGGGAGGATTATACTTATAGTCATAGTTTCCTCGTGAAACTGATTGGCTTTATAAGCTCTCTTTGCGTATTAGTATTGCTGTTAGATATCGCTATCATCATATCTGAAGTGAAAATGGAATTTAGACTTAATGCGATGGAAATCTCCCTCAAAAAGGTTTTGGGCTATCGCTTTTATGAAAGGCACAAAAGATTTATTTCCGTTAATCTCTTAGAAAATATAGCCGTTGTGATATTGATTTGCATTGTTTCGCTTTTTATATCTAACGCAAGTGTCGGGATTGCTTTACTGGTTGGAGCATTGCTCACCATTATTGAAATGGCAATCATTTTCACAAATGTTATGTGGGTTGAAAAAACAAATATCTCAAAGTCCTTGAAAGGTGGATGTTTATGATTATAATTCGTGGCTTAAATAAAGCATTTGGAGAGAAAATAATTTTCTCCAACTTTAATTTGGAAATTCCGGATGGAAGTTTTGTAGTAATCAGCGGGGATAGCGGCAGTGGAAAAAGCACTTTGCTCAATATGATTGGTGGTATCGAAAAGCCGGATAGCGGCAGTATCATAATCGAAGGGCTGAATATTACCCGGCTTAAAAATAAAAACAGTTTTTTTGCGGATACAGTGGGGTTTCTTTTTCAGAATTTTGCACTGCTTGAAAATAAGACAGTTAAAGAAAATTTAAGTTTGATTAAAAAATCAAGCCGAACTAAAGTATCACTTAAAGAAGCTCTTAATCGTGTGGGGTTATCAAAGGAAGTTAACAAAAAAGTTTATCAGCTTTCCGGTGGTGAACAACAGAGAGTTGCTTTAGCTCGTCTTATGATGAAAAAATGTTCTGTTGTTTTGGCAGATGAACCTACTGGCTCACTTGACAAGAAAAATAGAGATATTGTTATGAGGTTATTGCACGAACTCAATGAAGAAGGTAAAACGGTTATCATTGTTACCCACGATCAGGGTATTATTGAAGATGAACCTTATGTTGTGAAAATCTGAGAGTACCTCTTAGAAATGTCTTGATCTACATTTTATGTAATTTGGGTCAGAAGAAAATCCCTTTAGGAACTAAAGGGCGCACTTCTATACTCTCCTATCGGGAGTATGTGCGTCCTGCGGAGCTTCATTCCCGGTCAGCAGAGAAAAACTGCTTGACCGAAAATGTTTCGTCACTTCGTTCCGTCAAGGGAGCTACACTCCCTTGCGACGCTTGTGCGTCTATCCCTTGTGGACTTGCCGTCCGCAAACAGCATGAAATGCTGTTCGCCGCCAGCAAGTTTGGAAAAATAAATACCGAAAATCAGACCGTTGACTGGTCGCAATGTGCGAAAAGTTGACGGTCTTTTTTTATCCCAAAAATCAAAAAAGGAGGTCAATCACAATGACAAAACCGAAAACCCTCGATCAGCTTCGAGCCGAAAAGGAACGAGCTGAGACGCAGCTTGCACAGGAGAAGCACAAGCTGGAGCGTCTGGAGAACAGAAAGAAGTATCTGGAGAAAGGCGAACGCACCAAGCGCACCCACCGCCTTTGCAATCTGGGCGGCACGATTGAGAGCCTTGCCCCGGAGGTCAAAGATCTCACACGCACCGAAATGACAGAGCTGATGGAACACATCTTTTCTCTGTCCGAAGTCCAGCGAGCCGTCCGGCACATGGCGATTACTCATATCAGCCAAGCAAACAGAGAAAAGGAGTTGAAAGCCGATGGCACTATTTCATCTGAGCGTCACGCAGACTAAGCGAAGCGCAGGACAGTCCGCTATTGCTTCTGCCGCCTACCGTGCCGGGGAGCGATTGTATAGCGAGTATTACGGCGAATACAGCGACTACACCCGCAAGGGCGGCGTGATCTGCTCCGATATTCTCCTGCCGTCCCATGCACCGCCCGAATACGCAGACCGCCAGACCCTATGGAACGCCGTGGAAAAAGCCGAGCGTGGAAAGAACGCCCAGCTTGCATACAGCTTTGACATTGCCTTGCAGAATGAATTTTCCCTTGAGGAAAACATCGCTCTTGCAAGGCAATTTTTGTTGGAGAACTTTGTGAGCCGTGGCATGGTGGTTGACTTCGCCGTACACCAGCCAGACCGGGAGGACGGCGGCATACCAAACCCGCATTTTCATGTGCTTTGCCCCATCCGCCCCATCGAGCAGAACGGCAAATGGGGACTAAAGCAACGCCGGGTGTATGAGCTGGACGAGGACGGCAACCGTATCCGAGACGCAGACGGAAAGTTTGTGTTCAACGCCGTTCCCACTACCGACTGGGGCAGTCCCGAAACGCTGGAACATTGGCGGCAGACATGGGCGGAACTATGCAACGCCAAGTTTGCGGAGAAAGGGCTTGATGTTCGTATCGACCACCGAAGCTATGAGCGTCAGGGCGTGGAGCTTCTTCCCACCGTCCATGAGGGCGCAACCGTCCGGGCAATGGAGAAGAAAGGCATACGCACCGAGAAAGGCGAGTTCAACCGCTGGATCAAAGCCACCAATGCCGTTATCCGTGACATCAAGAAGAAAATCACTCTCCTGTTTGATTGGATTGCCGAAGCAAAAGCGGAGCTTGCCAAGCCGCAGGCACCCGACCTTGTTTCTCTGCTGAACGCCTATTACACCAGCCGCAGAGCCGGGGCATATTCGCAGAAAGGCAAGGTCAGCAACCTAAAGGAGATGAACGAGACTTTCAATTATCTCCGGGCAAACGGCATTTACTCCCTTGAGGATTTGGAACGCCGTGTCAGCGAACACAGTGCTGCCACAGAGAGCTTGAAGAAAACGCTGGACGAACAGACCGCTCGAATGAAAGCGATTAAGCGGCTCTATGACAGCTCTGCTGCTTTCCAGAGCTTGAAGCCTGTCTATGACGGCTTGCAGAAAATCAAGTTTGAGAAGCCCAGAGCCAAGTACAAGGCAGAGCATGAAACGGAACTGAAACAGTTCTACGCCGCCAGACGCAAGCTGACCGGAGAATTCCCGGACGGCAAGGTGGATATGAAAAAGCTGACCGAAGAGTATGACGAGCTGGAACAGGCGCACAACACCACCTATGGCGAGTTTAAGACCGTCAGAGACGATTTACACCGTCTTTGGAAGGTCAAGTCATGTGTAGATACTGCCGCCCGATTTAACGAGCGTACAGAGGAACAAATGCTCCAAAATCGACCCCAAACACGACAGAAAAAGGAGGATATGACACGATGAAAAAATACGACTGGAAGAACGAGTACAACCCCATCCGCAGAACGGCAAAACGCCTTTTGAGCGGAGAACCTTTGACCGATGGCAGACCGCTTTCCGACCTGATCGAGCTGGACGAACACACCCGGAAATGCCTTGCCTTTGAAGCCACCCTCACCGACCGCCAGATTGATATGTTGCAGGAGCTGGGCTATCTGCCTGTTATCATGAGACAGTACGGCGAGGAATGTGCGAACTGCCCCTACACGCTGGACGAGCGTGAGCATGGCATTTGCAGACGATGCGCTGTTTTCAAGAAGTAAGGAGGACGCCCATGCAGTACACCCAAGCACAGATCGACCGGGCAAACGCCGTCAGTCTGGAAGATTTTCTCCGCACACAGGGAGAGACGCTTATCAAAAGCGGACGGGAATACCGCTGGAAAGAACATGACAGCCTGACCGTCCGGGGAAACAAGTGGTTTCGCCACAGCCAGAGCAAGGGCGGCTATCCCATTGATTTTGTCATGGAGTTTTACGGCAAGTCCTTTCCCGAAGCTGTCCAGATGTTGACAGGCGAAAACGGCGAGGGACAGGCCGAAGCCACCACAGCACCGCCCACAGCGTTCCACTTGCCCTTGCACAACAGAACAGCCGACAGAGCAATTCAATATCTTTGCGAAAGCCGAGGTCTCAACCCGAAACTGGTTGAGGCTTTTCTTCTTTCCGGGGATATTTACGAGGACGCAAAGCGGCACAATGTTGTGTTTGTCGGCAGAGACCGAAACGGCACACCGAGATATGCCCATGTGCGAGGAACGGCAGACACATTCAGACAGGATATTACCGGGTCTGACAAGTCCTATCCGTTCCGCTATGAGGGCAACAGCAACCAGCTCTTTGTCTTTGAAGCGCCAATAGACCTGTTATCATTCATCTGCCTTTATCCGCAGGATTGGCAGACAAGAAATTATCTTGCCCTGGGCGGCGTTTCGGGCAAAGCCCTTGACCGTTTTCTTTCTGAACGCAAGGACACCCGAAAAGTATTCCTCTGCCTTGACAGCGACACCGCAGGAAGTGAAGCCTGCTTCCGACTGGCGCAGGACATTCCCAGCGAGATCGCCGTCATTCGCCTTGTCCCGGCAAGGAAAGACTGGAACGATGTTCTCCGTCAGCAAGGGGACATTCCCAGCCGCAAATTCATAGCCGAAACAATCACGCTGCGAGAGCTGCCCACCGCCCAGCCTGTCCCAATGCTCCGTATGGCAGATGTGGAGCTGACGAGCGTGGATTGGCTATGGTTTCCGTATATCCCCTTTGGAAAGCTGACGATCATACAGGGCAACCCCGGCGAGGGCAAGACCTACTTTGCCATGCGTCTTGCGGCGGCTTGCACCAACCGAAAGCCCTTACCCGGTATGGAGACACTTGAGCCTTTCAATATCATCTACCAGACCGCAGAGGACGGTTTGGGCGATACCGTTAAGCCCCGGCTGATGGAAGCTGACGCAGACCTTGAACGAGTGCTTGTCATTGACGATAGAGACACACCGCTGACCCTTGCCGATGAACGCATAGCAAGGGCAATCAGGGAGAACAACGCAAGGCTGGTTATCATTGACCCGGTGCAGGCGTTTCTGGGCGCAGATGTGGACATGAACCGGGCAAATGAAGTCCGTCCCATCTTCCGCAGTCTGGGAGACATTGCACAGGCTACCGGGTGCGCTATCGTGCTGATCGGACACCTCAACAAAGCCGCAGGAACGCAAAGCACCTACCGGGGATTGGGGTCTATCGACATTACGGCGGCAGTCCGCAGTCTGCTGTTTATTGGCAAGCTGAAGGACAGTCCCACAACGAGGGTGCTTATCCATGAGAAAAGCTCCCTTGCGCCGCCCGGACAGTCCCTTGCATTTTCTCTGGGAGACGAGAAAGGTTTTGAGTGGATAGGAGCTTATGACATTACCGCTGACGAGCTTCTTACCGGGACGGACACCGCTAAGACCGAGAGCAAGACCGCACAGGCGCAAATGCTCATTCTGGAACTGCTTGCAGACGGAAAGCGTATGCCGAGCGCAGAGCTGGAAAAGGCAGTCAATGAGCGTGGGATTTCCTCACGCACCATGCGAACGGCGAAAAGCCGTATCGGGGACAGACTTGTGACCGAGAAAGAGGGCACAGCATGGGTCTGCTATCTCCGAAACTAACAACAGGAACAAGGCAAGCGTGGCAAAGACGGCAAGGTTTTTATAGATACCTTAATGTTGCCGCCTTGCCTTCTTCCCTCATACCGACACCGCCCGATGATGAACAGTCACCGGGCATTTTTCATTTACAGGAGGATTTTGAATGAACAATACCGCAACCAACAGTACCCCTTGCCCGACTGTGAGAAAGCAGATCGGCAAGACAACCTATATCGTGCGTGTGCATTTCAGCCAGACCGCCAAGGAGACGATGGAGGACAAAATCAAGCGTATGCTTCGTGAAGAAGTCCGCAAAATGTGACTTCTTCTTGAATTTGATGAAAAAGTCCTTGACTTTTCGTCTCTGGCAAAACCGCTAAGTCGATTTTGATTTCCTGCGGTGCGCGTCTGGCCGTATTTGATATTGCGGAGCTGCGCGAGGTTACATCCTACGATGAGTTGGAACTGGATACGCTGGGAGACAGAAAAACGGCCCTGTTCCTCATTATGAGTGATACGGATGACAGTTTTAACTTTCTCATTTCCATGTGCTACACCCAGTTATTCAACCTGCTTTGTGAAAAGGCCGATGATGTGTATGGCGGCAGGCTTCCGGTTCATGTGCGCTGTTTGATTGATGAGTGTGCTAACATCGGGCAGATTCCGAAGCTGGAAAAGCTGGTGGCCACCATCCGAAGCCGTGAAATCTCTGCCTGTCTGGTGTTGCAGGCACAGAGCCAGCTCAAGGCAATTTACAAAGATAATGCCGATACCATCATCGGCAATATGGATACTTCCATCTTCCTGGGCGGTAAAGAGCCGACTACCCTCAAAGAGCTGGCTGCCGTGCTGGGCAAGGAAACCATCGACACCTACAATACCGGAGAGAGCCGTGGACGGGAAACTTCCCACTCTCTCAACTATCAAAAATTGGGGAAAGAGCTGATGAGCCAGGACGAGCTGGCAGTTATGGATGGCGGCAAGTGCATCTTGCAGTTGCGCGGTGTGCGTCCGTTTCTTTCAGACAAGTATGACATTACCAGACACCCTAATTTCAAATACACAGCTGATGCAGATAAGCGAAATACCTTTGATATTGAAGCATTTTTGTCTGCCAGACTAAAACTCAAGCCTGATGAGGTCTGCGATGTATATGAAGTAGACACGGAGGGCGTGTAATACGGTTCCGCTGAGAAAGGAGTGATCGTATCTATTTGCCGCAACTGCCTCTGTTGAGGCCATTGGCGTACAAAGCGGACAATCGCAAGAAAAATAATGAAAAAGGAGGACAGCCGGAATCATGCCCCCGGAAACAGGGCGGCAGATTGTTCCGGCTTTTGTATGCCTATGAAACATGACAAACCTATTTTTTAATCAGATTCCGGCTAACAAACTATATGGCATTTTTTGAACAGGCAATTACCGTTCTTCAGACTCTCGTTATCGCTCTGGGCGCTGGTCTTGGTATCTGGGGTGTCATCAACCTGTTGGAAGGTTACGGCAACGACAACCCTGGCGCAAATGCTCATGTACGGTAAAGAAGCAAGCAACCGAAAACAATAGATAGACCGCCAGCACTACACTATTCCGAACCAAAGACCAAAAGATAAGCATTTTGAGAAAATCTAAACTTTTGGATTTTCCTACAATGCCGACTACGGCGGAATCCCTCCCACTCCTTATATATTTCTTTCTGTATACATTGAATTTGTATTTAGTAAAATGCAGACAACACCACGGATCGGCTTTTGGCTGGACAATTCCAACCAAACACCGCAGCAGACAGTAGAAACCATTCTGAACGTTAGGAAGCCGGTATGATTGTTACATATAAGGGGAAGAAAAATTTCTTTTAGATACTTGTTTTCCTAAAACTAATGTGATATAATAGCATCATTCCAAAAAAGGAGTAAAAAATATGCGGCAAGGTATTCTTAAATAAAACTATAATCAAATAGTGGGAACAAAGGATTATGATAGTCCCTTTTGTGGGGGCTTGGTTTTTTGTACCCAATTTAAGAATACTTTTGCCTTATCAATTTTGACATATCCGAAAAACAGCAATCACAAACAGGTGTATGCTGTATATGTGTATGTCCGCAAATTATAATCCCCAGTGGTAAAAGTATTTTACTGCTGGGGATTTTTATGCCCTTTTGGGGCTGTAAAAGGAGGACAATCACATGAAAATAATCAATATTGGAATTCTCGCCCATGTAGACGCAGGAAAAACAACATTGACGGAAAGCCTGCTGTACACCAGTGGAGCGATTGCGGAACAAGGAAACGTGGATAAAGGAACTACAAGAACAGACACTATGATTTTGGAACGGCAGCGCGGAATTACCATTCAAGCGGCAGTCACTTCCTTCCAGTGGCACAGATGTAAAGTCAACATTGTGGATACGCCCGGCCACATGGATTTTTTGGCGGAGGTGTACCGCTCTTTGGCTGTTTTAGATGGGGCCATCTTGGTGATCTCCGCTAAAGATGGCGTGCAGGCCCAGACCCGTATTCTGTTCCATGCCCTGCGGAAAATGAACATTCCCACCGTTATCTTTATCAACAAGATCGACCAGGCTGGCGTTGATTTGCAGAGCGTGGTTCAGTCTGTTCGGGATAAGCTCTCCGCCGATATTATCATCAAGCAGACGGTGTCGCTGTCCCCGGAAATAGTCCTGGAGGAAAATACCGACATAGAAGCATGGGATGCGGTCATCGAAAATAACGATAAATTATTGGAAAAGTATATCGCAGGAGAACCAATCAGCCGGGAAAAACTTGTGCGGGAGGAACAGCGGCGGGTTCAAGACGCCTCCCTGTTCCCGGTCTATTATGGCAGCGCCAAAAAGGGCCTTGGCATTCAACCGTTGATGGATGCGGTGACAGGGCTGTTCCAACCGATTGGGGAACAGGGGAGCGCCGCCCTATGCGGCAGCGTTTTCAAGGTGGAGTATACAGATTGCGGCCAGCGGCGTGTCTATCTACGGCTATACAGCGGAACGCTGCGCCTGCGGGATACGGTGGCCCTGGCCGGGAGAGAAAAGCTGAAAATCACAGAGATGCGTATTCCATCCAAAGGGGAAATTGTTCGGACAGACACCGCTTATCCGGGTGAAATTGTTATCCTTCCCAGCGACAGCGTGAGGTTAAACGATGTATTAGGGGACCCAACCCGGCTCCCTCGTAAAAGGTGGCGTGAGGACCCCCTCCCCATGCTGCGGACGTCGATTGCGCCGAAAACGGCAGCGCAAAGAGAACGGCTGCTGGACGCTCTTACGCAACTTGCGGATACTGACCCGCTTTTGCGCTGCGAGGTGGATTCCATCACCCATGAGATCATTCTTTCTTTTTTGGGCCGGGTGCAGTTGGAGGTTGTTTCCGCTTTGCTGTCGGAAAAATACAAGCTTGAAACAGTGGTAAAGGAACCCACCGTCATTTATATGGAGCGGCCGCTCAAAGCAGCCAGCCACACCATCCATATCGAGGTGCCGCCCAACCCGTTTTGGGCATCCATCGGACTGTCTGTTACACCACTCCCGCTTGGCTCCGGTGTACAATACGAGAGCCGGGTTTCGCTGGGATACTTGAACCAGAGTTTTCAAAACGCTGTCAGGGATGGTATCCGTTACGGGCTGGAGCAGGGCTTGTTCGGCTGGAACGTAACGGACTGTAAGATTTGCTTTGAATACGGGCTTTATTACAGTCCGGTCAGCACGCCGGCGGACTTCCGCTCATTGGCCCCGATTGTATTGGAACAGGCATTGAAGGAATCGGGGACGCAGCTGCTGGAACCTTATCTCTCCTTCATCCTCTATGCGCCCCAGGAATACCTTTCCAGGGCTTATCATGATGCACCGAAATACTGTGCCACCATCGAAACGGCCCAGGTAAAAAAGGATGAAGTTGTCTTTACTGGCGAGATTCCCGCCCGCTGTATACAGGCATACCGTACTGATCTGGCCTTTTACACCAACGGGCGGAGCGTATGCCTTACAGAGCTGAAAGGATATCAGGCCGCTGTCGGTCAGCCGGTCATCCAGCCCCGCCGTCCAAACAGCCGCCTGGACAAGGTGCGCCATATGTTTCAGAAGGTAATGTAAAGATACATAATCGTCAAGACGGCAACAATCAGAAGTTATGGAGGGTAACAATGGAATATAGTAAGGAAGATTTAATGGAAGCAAAAAAGCAAATTTGGGGAGTGGGAGAGAACATGGGAACAGAGGAAAGTAAAAAAATCTGGGAGGAGAACGCACAATTTTGGGATAATGCAATGGGTGACGAATCTAATGAATTTCACAGAGAGGTAGTGCGTCCCAAAGTAACGGAACTTCTATCTCCTAATCCTGCGGATTACATTTTGGATATTGCGTGTGGCAATGGAAATTATTCTTCGTATCTTGCACAAAGAGGCGCTTCGGTTGTCGCTTTTGATTACAGCAAAAAAATGATAGAATTGGCTAAAAGACGGCAATCACAATATGCAAAACAAATTGAATTTTGTGTGGCGGATGCGACCGATAGAAAAAGTATATTAGAATTAAAAAGAAATCGAGCCTTTACGAAAGCAGTTTCTAATATGGCAATTATGGATATTACGGATATTGAACCACTTCTTATGGCTGTTTATGAACTGTTGCAGGAAAGCGGAATTTTTGTCTTTGCAACGCAACACCCTTGTTTTGTCACGTTGACTGAAAAATATATGACACCGCACAGTTACTATGATATAGCGATTGAAGGGCAACCGAAAGAGCAGATTTATTATCATCGTTCCATACAAGATATTTTTAACCTTTGTTTTAGAGCTGGATTTGTCATTGATGGATTTTATGAAGAATGTTTTAAAACCAACAAAGAAATTCCTATGGTAATGATAGTAAGGCTTAAGAAGGTAAAACGTGATAGCTTAAAATAAATTCAAGTTTGTCGGGTAAATAGCAAACCCAGCCGAGCCAGTCAACGATAAAATGAACGCCGCTTCGCGCCGTCGTTGACAGCCCCGCCCGTCTTTGCTGGTAGGCAATCAAGGGGCGACAGCAAGGAGTACTGCCGCCCCGCACTATTATTCAGAGAGGGGGAATTTCCATGACCGAAGATGAAGCCTACAAGGTGCATATCCAGTACACATTCAATGCCTTTTGCAAGGTAGTCATTCGTCACGCAGCCATAGATAAAATCTTGAAGCTGCGCCGGAGGTGGGAACGGGAAGTTTCCCTTGATTATCTGATGAGTGAAAAGTTTGTCCAGCTTGCCGAGCCGGAGTAGCTTGAAGAATATCTTTTTACCGCCTGCGGCCAGACCGCCGTTCTGTATCATGCGGAGCTTGCCGCCGCCCTTGCCCTTTTGCCGGAGCAGACGCAGGAAGAAATTTTTCGTTACTATTTCCTGCGCCAGCCGCAGCGAGTGATCGGCGTACATATTGGCCGGACACGCAGCACAGCGGGGCGGCATATCCGGCTTGCCTTGCAGCGGTTAAGGCGGCTCATGGAGGGAAATGACTATGAGTAAACTTCTCCCCTATGAAACAATCGTCAAAGCCCATGAGGGCGACCCGGACGCAATCGACACCATTCTTTCCCACTATGCCGGATATATCCGCTACTGTTCCAAAGTACACGGGAAAGTCAACGCCGAAGTTGAGGAACATATAAAGCAACAGCTCATTGCCGCCCTGTTCAAATTTCGCTTTGACCGATAAACAAAGAACAAACACTGGCTGTCATTAGCGGTTTCACTCCAGCCAGTTTACAATTCATCTATTCCTAAAGGAAGCAGGTCATAGTATAATAGAACCAACGACAAATATACTTTTAGGGGAGATATAGCAATATGAAAAGTAATAAATACTTAACTATTGGCTTATTAACAGGATTTATTGTCGGTGGTTGCATAGGTGTGTTGGCATGGGCGTTTTTGCAAAATCTTTTTGCTATTTCTATTTGTGCAGGTATCGGAATGTTGATTGGAATTGTTATAGGTACATTGATTGATTATGAAAAAAATAATCATCAAGAGAAATAGAAAAAATGCACAATGCCTTAAAGGGAAAACAGGAATTTATTGTGCTATCCATCATCGGGCCAACCTGACCTGAACTTTCAAAACTGAATATCCACCGCCCATCGGCGGCCAGCGAAAGCAGTAAGTCTGAAAAAGATTTGCTGCTTTTTTCTTTATCCGTTTGGCAAAATCGCAAAGTCATCCGTAGTAGGTAGGTGAAGCCGGAAACAAAAAATTTTCTGCGGCGGTAGCCAAATCTGCATTTTCTGTATTTCTAAGGCAAAGGAAAATTTGAGAAAATTCCCGGCAAGCGGGTAGCTGGCGGCCTTTGAAATGTATCTTTAGCGGAAAGAAAGAACTGCGGGTAAAAATCGCCCCACGCCGTAAGATTTTTGCAGAAATCCGGCCAAAACAGGCGGCAGCTATACGAGTAGTAAGTGCAAGGGGAAATCTACGGCTTACTTAGAGCAAGTTTCTACCACGGTGCCAAAATCCGCAATTCTGCGGTTTTGCCCCTCGCGGGAAACTTGTTGGGGAGTGCCTTCCCCAAACCCTGCTATGCGGCTTACGCCGCAAAAATATTTCTGTCCGGCAGACAGGAAATGCCCCGAAAATAGCTAACAGACCAGCCCATTTTTTGTGATAAGTGAAAGGAGGTTTACAGCCCATGCCGAAGCGATACAACACCCCCCACCGCAGCCATGTTGTGAAAACCCGGCTGACCGATGAAGAATACGCCGACTTCACAGAACGGCTTGCGCCCTATGGTATCAGTCAGTCCGAATTTCTCCGG
Organism: Faecalibacterium sp. Marseille-Q4164; assembly: GCF_017377545.1. Classification (NCBI taxonomy): domain Bacteria; kingdom Bacillati; phylum Bacillota; class Clostridia; order Eubacteriales; family Oscillospiraceae; genus Faecalibacterium; species Faecalibacterium sp. Marseille-Q4164. Next base: position 20,665 of record NZ_JAFREJ010000014.1, read on the forward strand.
CAGGCCATCCGGCGCACTACCATACGCCCCGTACTCCATGTGTCGTCAGTCAATGACGAGCTGCTCTCCGCTGTCGGGAAGCTCACAGCCGAGTACGGCAGGATTGGCGGCAATCTCAACCAGATTGCCCGCACCCTCAACGAGTGGCATAGCCCCTACCCGGCTATGGCAAAGGAATTGCGGGAAGCGGCCGCCGACCTTGCCGCCCTCAAGTATGAAGTCCTAAAGAAAGTAGGTGACGCCGTTGGCAACACTCAAGCATTTAGGCTCTAAGAACGCCGACTACGGAGCCGCCGAACAATACCTGCTCTTTGAGCATGACGAATTTACTATGAAGCCCGTCCTTGATGAAAACGGCAGGCTTATCCCCCGTGAGGATTATCGCTTGTCCACGCTGAACTGCGGCGGCGAGGATTTTGCCGTTGCGTGTATGCGCTCCAATCTCCGCTATGAGAAAAATCAGCGGCGGGAGGATGTGAAAAGCCACCACTATATCATCAGCTTTGACCCACGGGACGGGCCGGACAACGGCCTGACCGTAGACCGGGCGCAGGCGTTGGGGGAGCAATTCTGTAAAGAGCATTTCCCCGGCCATCAGGCCCTTGTCTGCACCCACCCGGACGGGCATAACCACAGCGGCAACATCCATGTGCATATCGTCATTAACAGCCTGCGGATAGAGGAAGTGCCGTTCCTGCCCTACATGGACAGGCCAGCGGACACGAAAGCCGGGTGCAAGCACCGCTGCACCGACGCAGCCCTACGCTACTTCAAGTCCGAGGTCATGGAGATGTGCCACCGGGAAGGACTTTACCAAATCGACCTCTTGAACGGCAGCAAGAACCGTGTCACAGACCGGGAATATTGGGCGCAGAAAAAGGGACAGGCCGCACTGGACAAGCAGAACGCCCCCATGATTGCAGGCGGTATCACGCCCCGGCAGACCAAGTTTGAAACGAACAAGGAGAAGCTGCGGCAGACCCTACGGAAAGCCCTTGCCACCGCTGCCAGCTTTGACGAGTTTTCCTCTCTGCTGTTGCGGGAGGGTGTGACCGTCAAGGAGAGCCGGGGGCGGCTGTCCTACCTCACGCCAGACAGGACGAAGCCTATCACCGCCCGGAAGCTGGGCGGCGACTTTGACCGCACCGCCGTCCTTGCCGTTTTGGAGCAGAACGCCCAGAGGGGCGTAACGGTTCGCTACACCCCGCAGCACCAAGCCGCCAGAGCCGCCGAACAGACCGCAGCCATACCCGAATACCTACACGCCGGGAAAGGCCGCTTACAGGGCGAAAAGACAGGGAAAATCGACCCCAGACAGGACAGTGTGCAGCGGCTTGTGGACATTGAGCAGAAGATGGCCGAGGGCAAGGGCAAAGGCTATGAACGATGGGCGAAGATACACAATCTGAAACAGGCCGCCAAGACCCTGACCATCTACCAACAGTACGGCTTTTCTTCCCCGGAACAGCTTGAAGCCGCCGTTGCTACCGCCTATCAGGAAATGCGCCAGACCAGCGGCGAACTGAAAGCACTGGAAACGAAGCTGCAAGGGAAAAGGGAGTTGCGGCAACAGGTACTTGCCTATGCCAAGACCAAGCCCATCCGCGAGGGGCTGAAAGCGCAGAAATCCGAGAAAGCCCGCGCCGCATACCGCCAGGCAAACGAGAGCGATTTTATCATAGCCGAAGCCGCCGCCCGGTATTTCAAGGCACAGGGGCTTACCAAGCTGCCCGGCCGAAAAGCGTTGCAGGCCGAGATCGAGCAGCTTATCTCCGAGAAAGACGGCCTGTACAACACCTATCACGAACAGAAGCAGCGGTTCAGGGAGTTGCAGACCGTCAAGCGGAACATCGACCAGATTTTGCGCCGGGAAGAGCCGCACCGCAGAAAGGAGCAGAGCCATGAACGATAAGCCGTCCCGCATGGACTACCGCCAGCACCAGGCAGCCCGCCGCCTTGTGCATGAGTGCTGTAACTACGACGAGGGGAACTGCCTGCTGTTAGACGACGGGGAGCCTTGCGTGTGCGTCCAGAGCATTTCCTATTCCCTCATGTGCCGCTGGTTCCGTGTGGCTGTCCTGCCCCTTGACGGGGAGCTGGCCGCAGCCCTCTTGTACCGGGGGAGCCGGAAACGCTGCGCGGTCTGCGGGGCGGCCTTTGTCCCCAAATCCAACCGGGGGGAAATACTGCCCCGGCTGCGCCGGGTGCATGAAGAAACGCAAAGCCGCCGAGAGAAAGCGGAAACAAAGGCAGAAATGTCACGCTTTAGAGCCTTTCAAACCCGCATAAATCAAGGCTTTTTTCGTGGGTGTCAAAGGGTATGCGATACATTTATCCTTTCCCCCCGGAAATGCCGTCCTAATGCGTGACAAAGCCCAAAAACGACACAACACAGAGGGAGGTGATACTATCGCTGATTATATCAGGGCAGACACCACGCTGCCCGCCTATCTTCCATACCCCCGTTTCCTGCTGAAAATGGAGATTTCACAGACCGCCAAGCTGCTGTATGCGCTTTTATTAGACCGCTCCACCCTGTCACAGAAGAACGGCTGGCAGGACGGCGAGGGCAGGATATTCATTGTCTACCCCGTTGCGGAGATAGCGGAAATGCTGGACAAGGGTTGTACCGCCATCAAGGGAGCCTTGAAAGAACTGGACGCAGCCGGGCTTTTAGAACGGGAACGGCGGGGCTTCTCCGCACCCAATCGGCTTTATGTGAAAGTGCCGCCTGTCCCAGTGGTACGGTTTTCCGACCAACTGATGGCCGGAAAAGCGACCCTCATACAGTCGGAAAAGCGACCTTATGACGGTCGGAAAACCGACCCTATGATGGTCGGAAAACCGACCCCTAACAAAACTAATATAAACAACTTAATAGAGAACCAAACAATGAGAGCGAGTGGGGAGCCGCCCACAGCTTATGGCCGATATGAGAATATTTTTCTGTCAAAGGACGAATATGACGAGTTACAGGCAGAATACCCGGACAGGCTGGAACGGCTGATTGAGGAAATGAGCCATTACCTTGCCGCCAGCGGGAAAGCCTACCAGAATTATGCCGCCGCCTTGCACAGATGGGCGGCCAATGACAAAAAGGGAGCCGTAAAACAGGGCATCCCCGACTATACCTGTATGGAGGGAGAAAGCTTATGACAAGTGAAATCAAAGATATTTTGGAGAACATGACAACCGCCGCCCCGGAGATGGAGGACTATATCGGCGAGGACGGACTGCTTTACTGCGGAAAGTGCCATACGCCGAAAGAAGCCTACTTCCCGGAGGGTAAGGAGCTGTTTGGCCGTGACCGCCACCCGGCAGAGTGCGACTGCCAGAGAGCCGCCCGTGAGCAGCGGCAGGCCGCCGAGGAACACCGCCGCCATGTGGAAGCCGTGGAAAATCTGAAACAGAGGGCTTTTGCCGACTCAGCCATGCAGCAATGGACATTCGAGAACGACAACGGCAGAAACCCGCAGACCGGGATTGCCCGGCGGTATGCGGAGCATTGGGAAGAAATGCAGGCCGAAAACATCGGCTGCCTGTTCTGGGGGAACGTCGGCAACGGGAAAAGCTACCTTGCGGGCTGTATCGCAAACGCCCTCATGGAGAAAGAAGTCCCCGTATATATGACGAACTTCGCCGTTATCCTGGGCGACCTCTCTCCCGGCTTTACAGGCCGGAATGAGTATATTTCCCGCCTTTGCCGCTATCCGCTGCTTATCATTGACGACTTCGGCATGGAGCGTGGCACCGACTATGGACTGGAACAGGTATTCCATGTGATTGATACCCGATACCGCAGCAACAAGCCGCTGATCGCCACCACCAACCGCCCGCTGGACGAGTTGAAAAAGCCGACAGACACGGCCCATTCCCGGATTTATGACCGACTGCTGTCCATGTGCGTCCCGATACGCTTTACTGGCGTCAACTTCCGGCAGGAAACCGCAAAGCGGAAAATGGAAACCATGAAGAAACTGCTGGCTGAATGAAAGGAGTATTGCCTATGGAGAATATCAAGCAGCACGACCACCGTACCACCCGCCGCCCCGACTGCGTGACGGAAATCCGCATGGGGAATACCGTTCTTGTCGTGTCCGGCTTTTTCAAGAAAGACACCACCAGCACCGCCGCCGACAAGATGGCGAGGGTACTGGAAGCGGAAGCCGCTGCTACACAAAAAAAGGCGATTTGACAAGCTGTAAAGAAGCAGATTTATCACTTTTACCGCTGTACAGCCGCCCCTGTTCCGTGGTACAATGAAACCACGGAATAGTGGGGCTGGCTGTCGGAAACGGAGGATTTTATGTTAAGACAAGCCACCCAAAACCTCATTACCGCCCTTTATCCGAGATTGTCCCATGAGGACGAATTGCAAGGCGAGAGCAATTCCATTTCCAACCAGAAACGGATTTTGGAAGCCTACGCCAAGCAGAACGGCTTTACCAATCTGCGCTGGTACACCGACGACGGCTACTCAGGTGCGAACTTCCAGCGGCCCGGATTTCAAGCCATGCTTGCAGACATTGAAGCCGGGAAAGTCGGCACCGTCATAGTCAAGGACATGAGCAGGCTGGGGCGTAATTACTTGCAGGTGGGATTTTACACGGAAATGCTGTTCCCTCAAAAGGGCGTGCGTTTTATCGCTGTCAATGACAACGTGGACAGCGCAAACGGCGGCATGGACAATGATTTTACCCCTCTGCGGAACTTATTTAACGAATGGCTGGTGAGAGATACGAGCAAGAAAATCAAGGCAGTAAAGAAAGCAAAAGGCATGAGCGGCAAGCCTGTAACCAGCAAGCCAGTCTATGGCTATCTCATGGACAAGGACGAGAACTATATCGTTGACGAGGAAGCCGCCCCGGTTGTCCGGCAGATTTACCAGCTTTGCCTTGCGGGAAATGGCCCGACCAAGATTGCCCGTATGCTGACGGAGCAGCAAATCCCCACGCCGGGGACGCTGGAATACCGCAGGACGGGCAGCACCCGACGCTACCACCCCGGCTATGAGTGCAAGTGGGCGACAAACACCGTCGTCCATCTGCTGGAAAACCGGGAGTACACTGGCTGTCTGGTAAACTTCAAGACGGAGAAGCCCTCTTACAAGGTCAAGCACAGCGTTGAGAACCCCATCGAGAAGCAGGCTATCTTCCCAAATCACCATGAGCCGATTATCGACACGGAAACATGGGAGCGTGTGCAGGAGTTACGCAAGCAGCGAAAACGCCCGAACCGCTATGATGAAGTGGGGCTGTTCTCTGGTATGCTGTTCTGCGCCGACTGCGGCCATGTGCTGTATCAGCAGCGGTATCAGAACAAGAACCGCAAGCAGGACTGTTATATCTGCGGCAGCTACAAGAAGCGTACCCGTGACTGTACGGCACACTTTATCCGCACCGACCTTTTGACGGCGGGCGTGCTTTCCAATCTCCGGCAAGTGACGGAATACGCCGCCAGGCATGAGAGCCGCTTTGTAAAGCTGCTCATCCAGCAGAACGAAATCGGCGGCAAGAGAAAGACCGCCGCAGCCACGAAGCAGCTTGAACAGGCCCAGACACGCATTGCCGAAGTGAACCGCATTATCAAGCGGCTGTATGAGGACAATGTAAGCGGCAAAATCAGCGACGAGCGTTTCATGGAGCTGTCGGCGGACTATGAGCAGGAGCAGCGGGAACTGAAAGACCGGGCTGCCGCTTTGCAGGAGGAACTTTCCAAGTCGCAGGCCGCCACCGTCAACGCCGAGAAATTCATGGGGATTGTGAGAAAGCACCTTGCTTTTGAAGAATTGACCCCCACCCTCTTGCGGGAAATGATTGAGAAAATCGTCGTGCATGAGTGCAGCTATGACGAGAACGGCACCCGCAGGCAGGACATTGAGATTTATTACAGCTTTGTCGGCAAGATAGACTTGCCGGAAGCCTAACGCCTGACCTATCCGACACAGCCCTAAGTGCCGGATAGGAACGGCAAAATTTTTTACACTTCTATTACTTCTTTATCGCACATTAGCAAAATCTCAGGGCATGAAGCAGCTCATGGCTGGCGCTGGTGTAGCCGTTGTTGGTATGGTTCTTGTACCTCTGCTCTCCGGGCTGTTCTCTGTCTAAGCGTTCCTGCATGAAATCCTTGCCGCTCCCGCAGCTTTGCGGGGGCGGCGGAAAGGAGGTTGACACCGTATGGATTTCTTACTTGAAGCCCTGACAAATTGGCTGAAAGAAATGCTGGTGGGCGGTATTATGAGCAACCTTTCGGGGATGTTTGACAGCGTAAACCAACAGGTCGCGGATATATCCGTACAGGTAGGACAGACCCCACAGGGATGGAATGGCAGTATTTTCAATATGATTGAGAATCTGTCCAACTCCATCATGGTGCCGATTGCAGGTGTGATCCTGGCTATCGTGATGACCGTAGACCTGATCCAGATGATTGCAGACAAGAACAATCTGCATGATGTGGATACCTGGATGATTTTCAAGTGGGTGTTCAAATCAGCTGCCGCCATCCTCATTGTCACAAACACATGGAATATCGTGATGGGCGTCTTTGATATGGCGCAGAGCGTGGTGGCGCGGGCGGCAGGGATTATCAATTCGGATGCGTCCATTGACATTTCCTCAGTTATGACCGATCTGGAACCGAGGCTGATGGAAATGGATTTGGGACCGCTGTTCGGACTGTGGTTCCAATCCCTCTTTATTGGCATTACCATGTGGGCGTTGTATATCTGTATCTTTATCGTTATTTATGGCCGTATGATCGAGATCTACCTTGTAACTTCGGTGGCTCCCGTTCCAATGGCTGCAATGATGGGCAAAGAATGGGGCGGTATGGGACAGAATTACCTCCGATCTCTGCTGGCACTGGGCTTTCAGGCGTTTCTCATTATCGTCTGCGTGGCAATTTATGCTGTACTGGTGCAGAACATCGCTCTGGAAGATGACATCATCATGGCAATCTGGAGCTGCGTGGGCTACACCGTACTGCTATGTTTTACGCTGTTCAAAACAGGCAGTCTCGCCAAATCAGTCTTTCAGGCGCACTAAAACGGAAGGAGGTTTCCACATTGGCTTATGTACCCGTACCCAAGGACTTAACAAAAGTCAAAACAAAGGTCATGTTCAATCTGACCAAGCGGCAGCTTATCTGCTTCACGGGCGGAGCGCTTATTGGCGTACCGCTTTTCTTTTTGCTCAGAAAACCTACCGGAAACAGTGTAGCGGCTATGTGTATGATGCTGGTTATGCTGCCCTTCTTTATGCTGGCTATGTACGAAAAGCATGGACAGCCCCTGGAAAAGATCGTGGGCAACATTCTCAAAGTAGCTGTAATCCGTCCAAAGCAGCGACCTTACCAGACCAACAACTTTTATGCCGTATTAAAGCGGCAGGAAATGCTCGATAAGGAGGTGTATGACATTGTTCACCGCAATAAAAAAATGGCTGCATCGGATGTTCGGAAAAACCGAGGAAAAAACTGTGCAGCCGGTAAAGACAAAGAAAAAGCTGTCCCGTGCCGATAAGAAGCAGATCGAAGCGGCCATTGCCCGCGCTAACCACACGGACAAAAAAGGAAAATCTGCGCAGGACAGTATCCCTTATGAACGGATGTGGCCGGACGGAATCTGCCGCGTATCGGACAGCCACTACACAAAGACCATCCAGTTTCAGGACATCAACTATCAGCTCTCCCAAAACGAAGATAAGACGGCAATCTTTGAGGGGTGGTGTGATTTCCTCAATTATTTTGACAGCTCGATTCATTTCCAGCTGTCTTTTTTGAACCTTGCGGCATCGGAGGAGACCTTTGCTAGCTCCATTTCCATCCCGCCCCAGAGGGACGCCTTTGACAGTATCCGCGAGGAATACACCACAATGCTGCAAAATCAGCTGGCCAGAGGTAACAACGGTCTCATCAAGACCAAATACCTGACCTTTGGTATCGACGCGGACAGCATCAAAGCCGCCAAGCCCCGTCTGGAGCGTATTGAGACCGATATACTTAATAACTTCAAGCGTCTTGGTGTAGCTGCCAGAACGCTGGACGGTAAAGAAAGGCTTTTTCAGCTTCATGCGGTATTCCACATGGATGAACAACTCCCGTTTCTGTTTGAATGGGACTGGCTGGCTCCTTCCGGTCTGTCCACAAAGGATTTTATTGCACCAAGCTCCTTTGAGTTCCGCACCGGCAAGCAGTTCCGTATGGGTAAGAAATATGGGACTGTTTCTTTTTTGCAGATTCTCGCACCGGAGCTGAATGACCGTCTGTTGGCTGATTTTCTGGATATGGAAAGTTCGCTCATTGTGAGTATGCATATTCAGTCGGTGGATCAGGTGAAAGCCATCAAAACGGTAAAGCGAAAGATTACCGACCTGGACCGCAGCAAGATCGAGGAGCAGAAAAAAGCAGTCCGTGCCGGATACGACATGGACATCATTCCATCTGACCTTGCTACCTACGGCAGTGAAGCGAAAAAACTCTTGCAGGATTTGCAGAGCCGCAATGAGAGAATGTTCCTTTTGACCTTTCTGGTGCTGAACACAGCGGACAATCCCCGTCAGCTTGGCAACAACATCTTTCAGGCAGGCTCTATTGCCCAGAAGTATAACTGTCAGCTGACCAGGCTGGACTTCCAGCAGGAAGAAGGGCTGATGAGCTGTCTGCCTCTGGGTCTCAATCAGATTGAGATTCAGCGAGGACTGACCACCAGTTCCACAGCTATCTTTGTGCCCTTTACTACGCAGGAACTGTTCCAGAATGGGAAAGAAGCCCTGTACTACGGCATCAATGCTCTGTCAAACAACCTCATTATGGTGGACAGAAAGCTGCTGAAAAACCCAAATGGTCTGATTCTGGGTACGCCGGGTTCCGGTAAGTCCTTCAGCGCAAAACGAGAAATTGCCAACTGTTTTTTGCTTACCAGCGATGATGTCATTATCTGTGACCCGGAAGCGGAGTACGCACCTCTTGTTGAGCGTCTGCATGGGCAGGTCATCAAGATCTCACCTACTTCAACCAACTATATCAATCCGATGGATCTGAATCTGGACTATTCGGATGATGAAAGCCCGCTGTCACTCAAGTCTGACTTTATCCTCAGCTTGTGTGAGCTGATCGTGGGCGGTAAGGAGGGCTTGCAGCCGGTGCAGAAAACCATTATTGACCGTTGTGTACGGCTGGTTTACAACGAATATCTCAATGACCCAAAGCCAGAGAATATGCCGATTTTGGAGGACCTTTATAACTTGTTGCGGGAGCAGGAAGAAAAAGAAGCTCAGTACATTGCAACGGCATTGGAAATCTATGTAACGGGTTCGTTGAATGTGTTCAATCATCAGAGCAATGTGGATATTGATAACCGGATTGTCTGCTACGACATCAAGGAACTGGGCAAGCAGCTTAAAAAAATCGGTATGCTGGTGGTACAGGATCAGGTGTGGAACCGCGTTACCATCAACCGTGCCGCCCACAAGTCCACCCGTTACTACATCGACGAGATGCACCTGCTTTTGAAGGAGGAGCAGACCGCCGCCTATACGGTGGAAATCTGGAAGCGATTCAGAAAATGGGGCGGTATTCCGACAGGTATCACCCAGAATGTCAAAGACCTTTTGAGCAGCCGCGAGGTAGAGAACATCTTTGAAAACTCGGACTTCGTGTATATGCTTAACCAGGCAGGCGGAGACCGTCAGATTTTGGCGAAGCAACTGGGGATTTCCACGCACCAGCTTAGCTATGTGACCCACTCCGGTGAGGGCGAGGGCCTGCTGTTCTATGGCTCCACGATCCTGCCGTTTGTAGACCACTTCCCGAAGAACACCGAACTTTACCGCATTATGACCACCAAACCTCAAGAATTGAAAAAGGAGGATGAATGATGATGAACCCCAACATTTTGAATAAAAACCCGCTGATGTTTTTTGACAGGGCGGTAAATGCCCAGCGCAGCCAGCTGCTTACGGTCATGGCCGATGCGGTAAGTGAGTGCCGCACGGCGGCAGATCAGGCAGCCGAACTGAATGAGACCGGTCAGGTGGGGCTTCTCCGTCTGGCAGAGGTCTGGAGCGCCATTCGTGCTAAAGAAGGTATGGGCGGCCTGATTCTGGAAGGAACAGAGGCGAAGATCCTGTCCGATGTGGTGGCACAGTTTTATGCCTACCTGTCCGGCTGTATGTTCAACGATCCTGTGGGAATGGCCATTTATGCAGAGCTGCACTACATGATGTCCTCCCTCATGCTGGGAGAATGGTTTGAATAAAGAGCCGCGCCTGCGCTTTACTGATGAGGAACGGTCTGATCCTGCACTGGAAAAGCCGATCCGTAAAGCGGAGAAAGCTGCGGCCAGAGCAGATAAGGCGCAGGCCAATATCCCAAAGAAAAAGGTCAGGCAGACGGTCATTGACCCGGATACCGGAAAAAAGACCTCGAAGCTGACCTTTGAGGACAAGAAAAAGCCACCTTCCAAAGTTTCTCAAGGAGTCAGGGAAGCTCCCGTCCATCTGGTTGCGGGCAAGCTCCACAAAGAGATCCGGGAAACAGAGCAGGACAATGTGGGCGTGGAAAGCGCCCACAAGTCCGAGGAGGCGGTGGAGACCGGCGCTTATCTGGTGCGGGAGGGCTATCGCAGCCACAAGCTGAAGCCGTACCGCAAAGCAGCACAGGCAGAGCGCCAACTGGAAAAGGCAAATGTAAATGTTCTGTACCAGAAATCTTTGCAGGAAAATCCCCAGTTTGCCAGCAATCCGCTTTCCCGCTGGCAGCAAAAGCAGGCCATCAAAAGGCAGTATGCCGCCGCCAAACACGCCGGTCAGACTGCCGGAAATACCGCCCAGGCTGCGTCCAAAACCGGAAAAGCCGCAAGGACGGTGAAAGAAAAGGCACAGCAGGCAGGGGCGTTCGTCGTGCGCCACAAGAAGGGTTTCCTGATGGCAGGGGTTTTGTTCCTCATTACCTGTATGCTGATGAATACCATGTCCTCCTGCTCCATGATGGCGCAGAGCATCGGTTCCGTTCTCTCCGGCACCACTTATCCGTCGGATGACCCGGAAATGCTGGCAGTGGAGGCAGATTATGCAGCCAGAGAAGTCCAGTTGCAGGAGGAAATCGACAACATTGAAAGCAGCCACCCAGGGTATGACGAGTATCGCTATGACCTTGGTATGATCGGCCATGACCCTCATGAGCTGGCAGCATTTCTGTCTGCCGTCTTGCAAGGTTACACCCAGCAGAGCGCTCAGGCAGAGCTGGCGCGTGTGTTTGCAGCACAGTATCAGCTGACGCTTACTGAGGAAGTGGAGATTCGCTACCGCACGGAGACCTCCACCGACCCGGAGACCGGCGAGACCACCTCAGAAGAAGTCCCCTATGAGTATTACATTTTGAATGTGAAACTCACCAGCAAGCCCATTTCCGCTGTGGCGTCGGAGTTACTGACCCCGGAGCAGATGGAAATGTATCAGGTTTACCGGCAGACCATGGGCAATAAGCCGTTGTTGTTTGGCGGCGGTTCCCCTGATACCAGCGGCTCGGAAGATCTGTCCGGTGTGCAGTTCATTAACGGTACCCGCCCCGGCAATCCTCAGCTGGTGGAACTGGCCAAGCGTCAGGTGGGCAATGTGGGCGGCTATCCTTATTGGAGCTGGTATGGCTTTGACAGCCGCGTGGAGTGGTGCGCCTGCTTTGTATCCTGGTGTTATAACCAGGCTGGAAAAAGTGAACCGCGCTTTGCAGGCTGTGAGTGGCAGGGCGTTCCGTGGTTCCAGTCTCATGGACAATGGGGTGCAAGAGGCTATAACAATCTGGCTCCCGGAGATGCAATTTTCTTTGATTGGGATTTGGATGGGACAGCAGACCATGTGGGTATCGTGATCGGTACGGATGGCAGCCGTGTTTATACGGTGGAGGGAAATTCCGGCGATGCCTGCAAGATCAAAAGTTATGACCTGAATTATCAAAGTATTAAGGGCTACGGCCTGATGAACTGGTAACAGACTTTGTGGAAAGGAGTGAACGGTTATGGCAAAAAACAAAATTGAACGTATCGACCAGGAAATTGAGAAAACCCGTGAGAAGATTGCGGAATATCAGGAAAAGCTCAAGACCCTGGAAGCACAGAAAACGGAGGCAGAGAATCTGGAAATCGTTCAGATGGTTCGTGCGTTACGCATGACTCCAGCACAGCTGAACGCTATGCTTTCCGGTGGAATGAACCACGGCAGAGATACAGCACTGTCGGAATCAAATAATCAGGAGGTTACCGCTTATGAAGAATAAAAGAATTTGCAAAACACTTTCCGCCCTTTGCTTGACAATGGTTGTGGCATTTGGCTTTACGATCCCTGCTTTCGCACAGGGGTCAGAACAGGCTCCGGCGGCACCGGCAGAGGATTCTACCAATGACAGCAATGTGATTGTGGAAGAAACAGAACCGGCACCGGCACTTACACCGGAGGGGAATGCGGCATTGGTGGATGATTTTGGAGGCAATAAGCAGCTTATTACTGTTACGACCAAAGCTGGCAACTATTTTTACATTTTGATCGACAGGGCTAATGAGGATAAAAAGACTGCTGTTCACTTTCTGAACCAGGTGGATGAAGCGGATTTGATGGCATTGATGGAAGATGAAAATGTCAAAGAGGAGCCGGCTGCTGTGTGTAGCTGCACGACAAAATGTGAAGCAGGGGCAGTCAATACGGCCTGCCCGGTCTGCGCAACTGATAAGAGTAAATGTACGGGCAAAGCACCGGAACCTCCGGCAGAAACATCGGAGCCGGAAAAAGAGAAGCCTGCCGGATTGAACCCGGCTGCGCTGGCCCTTTTGCTGGCTCTGCTTGGTGGCGGTGGCGTATTTGCCTACTTGAAGCTCGTTAAGAACAAGCCTAAGACCAAGGGCAATGACAGTCTGGACGATTATGATTATGGCGAGGAAGATTCCGAGGAATGGGAAACCGAGGATGAGGAGTCGGAAGAACCGGATGCTGACGGGGGCAGCACAGAAGAAGATGATGAGGACAGTGTGAAATGACCCGTTTCACAGACAGTCCCTATGAACGCATGATGACACGCAGGCCGGAGGGCGGGAAGGAAACTTCCCGTCCTCCTTCTTTGCCCCACAGCCACCCCTGCTATGGTTGCGGGAATTATGGAAGACTCTGCGTAGGTATCTGCCATCGAGAGATGGAACGCTGGCTTAAAGAAAGGAAACGAAAAAAATGAGTGTTCTGATTATATTTATCAAGCTGATTGCTGTTTTTGACCTGCTGGTGATTGCCGTGTATTTTGGCGGCGATATTCTTTCTACCATGTTAAACAAACTTCGGAGAACGCCAAAGCAAGATGACCCCTTTGATTTCTCCTTAGATACCGTGACAGTTTCATTGTCCATAGATTCTATCCGTCAGCTTTATTCCGGTGACGCGGCAGATTTTGTGAAAGAAAAGATCCTGCCAAATGTGGAGAAAACAATGGCTGTTTTGACGGATCAGGAACAGGCAGCAGCCTGTCTGCTCTTATCTGCTCTGATCGGTTTTCTTGCAGCAGAAGCTCCTATGGATGAACAGAGCTTCCCTATGGTAATGGAACTTTTGAACTGTATGGAGGGGAAAAAAGAGGATGGTTGTCAGGATGCAGTAGATATTTTGTTTGAAGATACCGTCAGCAATACCCACCGTCATGAAGAATATTACAGCAATTATCAACGCTACCAGCTGATGCAGGTGGATAAAACCCGTGTCATTTTGGCTTGCCGCATCATCATCAATGACCTGCTGGGGAAACTGTACCGCTATGATTATCGGTTTGGCTATAACCTGCTTTTGGATGAGGAAAACAGCATTGAGAAAAAGCTGCACACGCCTGTGCGGGAAGAATGGGAGGATGAAGATTATGAAACTTGTAATTGCTGAAAAGCCATCAGTTGCCCAGAGTTTGGCGGCGGTGATCGGTGCAACCGTCCGTAAGGACGGGTATCTGGAGGGCAACGGCTGGCGTGTCAGCTGGTGCGTGGGCCACCTGGCCGGTCTTGCGGATGCAGACAGCTATGACCCAAAGTATGCCAAGTGGCGATATGATGATCTGCCTATCCTGCCGGAACATTGGCAGATGGTGGTAGGAAAAGATAAGAAAAAGCAGTTTGATATTCTCAAAAAGCTGATGAATGCCCCGGATGTGACGGAAGTGGTAAATGCCTGTGATGCAGGGTAGTGCGGTTAGGTGACTCAAGAGAAAGAAAAAAGAGACCTCATCTCGTCAAAAATCAAATTTCAAAATCATTAAAGGAGCTATTCAAATGAAACGAAATCAGAATTTCGACCATAATCACTCTCAAAAACTGCTTTCCTTCCGCTACAACATAGACACCAACCGAGTGGAAGCCCGGTTCACGGATGGCTCTGCCGTCGCCAACAGGATGCCCAACTGCCTCAGAACATCCTCAACCCGCTACTTTACAGTGGGGTTGACACGGAGGATTGAGTGTCATCGTTTTTTCATGGCTACCGCCGAAAATCATTGTAACGTATTTTGTGTTACAAATTGGTCAAGCGAATGATTATGATTAAAATTCTCTTACTCGCACAATAAGTCATTTGATAAACTGGTTAAAATGCCAAATAATTTCAAATCATAGTCCAACACACAACAAATGTGGTATAATAACAATATATTTAATGCTTTAACTGTGTTTGCAAAAAGGAAAAGAAGATAAGTATGGAGATTACATGGTTGAAAAATGAAGATAATGCCATTCAATACGTCTATGCCTCTGCTGTTCCCCAAAAAATACCATTAGACATTTTTAAAGAAATTGTTCAGAGCAGTAAAGAAAACTGTCTACCTGAATTTTATGTGATATCTGAACAGGGAAAGTATATCGGATATATTTTATTATTGGCCGATAAAAAAGAAGACATCCCTAAACCTTTTACATTTCTTGCATGTCATAATGGCGATACTCTGCCAAAAGAAACTCACAAAAAAATATTGGAATTTATCGGCAAACGGTGTCGTGTAAACAACTGGAATAAACTCGCTTGGTTGGCCGAACAAGAAATCCAGCAATTGTGATATCATCGTTTTTTAAGCTATCTCTCTATAAAAACTCCTTAAAGACATAAAGGCAAACTTGAATAAATAAATTTATCTAAAAGCCCCACCTACAATAGATATTCCAAATCGAAGAATCTACTGCAGGTGGGGCTTGTTCTATGTGATAAGCTATTTTGTAAAAATCAAATACGTAGATTATATGGCAGAATCATTTGGTGACACTGAAAGCTAATGTTGCGCCATCAACGACACTATACATATCGCCGTTAGCCGCAGTAGCAATTCCAGTAAACTCAACCTCCCATTTTCCTTTAGAGAGTCCATATTTTACATCTTCCGTACCGATTGTGCCGTATGCAGAAATGGCATGATCAAAGGTTCCAAAGGGTGTACCAAGTTTATTGAAATGCAGGTTACCTTCAAAGGAAACAATTACTGCACCCGGAACGGTAATCGTCCATTGGATATACCCTTCAGACAGATAATCAAGTGTACATGAACCAGCATCGCCCCAGAAGGTTTCGCGAGAAATTGGGACAAGTTTGAATGTTGCAGAGTTTACAGTTGTTCCTTTATCAATTTCGATACTAGATTTTTTGGAAGAAAGTGCTACAACGCCTGGTTCAACTGCAACAGCAGCAGGCATCAAAACTGTGTTGAAAACAACCAACGCAGCACTCGTTCCAGCCATTTTAAGGAATTCATTTCGGGTCATCTTTTTCATGTCGATTTGCTCCTTATATTTTATTGACTGTTACAAGTCACCCAGCTACAATTTGGATTCTTTTTCGCTTAATTCTGCACTGGAATCACCTCTTACAAAATTTTAGTATATTGGCATCATCGTGATCAAAAGCAATATCACTAACAGCCACCTCATCACACTATAAAGCCGCAAATTTTCAACTCAGGTGTATGCTCATCGGCAAATAAATGTGAACCATACGAATGCCGCTGTTAAACAACCTGCCAAAACCACTAAAATACAACTTGCCAACTTTGGCTCAATAGCAACTTTTTGATTTTCGCACAGCGCAAATTTCTGAAGTTCCTGAAATGTTGTTTGATTGACATTGCCGTGTATTGCTTTCCATGCAACGAAATGATTTGTAATCAGAAGATAATCTGAAACGATTCCTACAAAAACAATGGCAAAAAATGCTGCGGAAAAGAACCACATTCCATCGCATTGATTCACCGTCAGGATATCCTGAAGGCTTGCTGGCTTCAATGCCCATAAAGCCACAACATATAGCAATACTTCGCAGAAATCTCTTTGGAGTGGCCCTTTTTGCTTAAAGAATCCCATTACATGTTCTCCCTGTTCTTTGAAGTCACTATCAGCCACCAATGGCCTGATAATAATCCGTTTTAGACCGAATCAAAGAGCCATTTGACTTATATTCCTTGACAGTTTGATGATAGCAATGTGTATAGTAGCTATTGTCATAGGAAAATAGGACTTCATACGTAATAGAAGATATTGTCACTTTATAGCAGTCCGAGGACATACTCTGAAGCATCTGATCGAAAATAAACGATGCTGTAGAAGAAATAACTGCTGCTGGTGTGCTTCCCCATGCAGTTGCTAAAATACTGGCTACATCAGATGCTTTTTTGCATTTACGCAAATCACTAGCATAAACCGTATCGGTTGCACTTGTGCCAACATAGCGGTGCTTGAACTGCGACCCTGTCACCTCGCTTCCAGTGAGTGCAGGAATTTGTGCCAGCTGTCCGTTTTTGTAATTTTGCTGATCTTGATAAATTTCATAGAACAAGCTATAGTCACTTCTTGCAGTTGATGTTGTTGATTCACCAGATGCACCTACAACAACAATGTCCATCACATCATTAGGATGCACCGTACGCGTAATTCGTGTGATACCTCCATCACGAATTGTAAGCTGTTCAACAACATCTTTTCCATTCATCGAGTACGAAACAGAATAATTTGATCCTGTCAAAAGAGATTCGCTATTGCCATGATTTGTTGAATCTGCAAAGGCAATGGGCATAATGGAAGCAACACAAAGCAGCACCGCTAACACGCAGGAAATATAACGCAAATATGTTTTTGTTTTCATTTTGTTTTTTCCTTTCATGCATTCCTATAGAACAACGGACTCTCATCTGTGCATCGGAAACACCTCCGAAGTACATTGATTATCGATGCTCTCACTTTTTCAAGAGATATTTTCCAAATGCAAGGACGCCTAGAATATAGAAAAGCTGACGAACAATCAACATAATGAATGAAAGCAGCTCCAACATAATCGAACAGTTCCTTTTAGAAAATTATCAAGAAATATATCCCGTAAGAGTATCGCTATCTTACCTTTCATATGAATTTCAGTCATGCTCAAGCGATTCCGGGACATCCGGCTGATATGCCGTAAAGCCACAGGTGCTGTTCACGCTCAAGACTGCGAGAGCCATTGCCATAATGCAAGTGACCTTGCTCAAGAGCAACATAATCTTTTTCATTTCTGTTACCTCCGTTTGATATTTTTTAGAGCATTCATCTTCTGAAAACACATGAACGCCCTCGTACCTTAGGATATCTTCGCTTGTTTCTGAAAAAACGGAATGATTGCAAAAATCACTAAAACCCATTTTGAAATGTAGTATACCGTTATACTGCGGGTGTCCGGAAGCACATTGAAAATGGCAAACAGGAAATCTATTGACGAAAGAACAGATGCGACCATCTTATAGCTTAACCGCTTCTTTTTGCCTAAAGGCTTATTCGTTGCTTCTATCGGAGAGAAAAAGATAGCGATGCCCATAAGAGCTGCTGTTGTCAGGATACGAAAAAGGTGATTGGCTGCAATTACTTTACTCAGCAAAATGCAGATAAGTGCCAGTCCGGTAAATGCCAGATAGCATCTGGTGTGCGACGTTGCATGATATCCACCAATGTAGATTCTCTGCGGGATAAACCCAATCAAAAATGAAAGTGAGTATCGAACATCACCACACACGGCAGAGACGAGGATGACAAGCAAAACACTTACAACAGACGATATGAGCAACTCGTACCCATAGACATACGCATCCGCTTTTGATTCGTCTACCACTTTTTGTTCGCAGAAAAGACGGACTAATTTCTGAGACAGCGTGCGTTCCCACATTGCAGTTGCGCCACCTTATCTTCTGATTTTTGCTTCACTGTATCATAAATTTCAACAAAATCAAGAGGTTTGGCAAAACTGGTCGTTCTGGTGACAAAAGTGGTAAGTCAGGCTACTTGTAAGGAGCCTTTGCACAGTCTATAATAGTATCAGAACATTATTTTGTGGAGGTTGTCGAAATGCTGAAGTACCACGTTGCAGTCTGCGATGATGAGAAGTCAGACCTTGATGGTATTGTTCAAAGCGTCCAGCGATACGATGTGCAAGGTTGCTTTGACATTGAAACTTACATGGACGGAAACGAACTTCTGAGCGAATTGCAAATGCAGAAGAAATCCTTCGATTTGCTGCTGCTCGACATTGAGATGCCATCCAACGGTTTTCAGCTGGCACAATCCCTGATTCAAATGGAGAAGCATCCCTTGGTGGTATTTGTCACGAAGCGGCACGAGTATGCTGTGCAGGGATATGGCATTGCATTCCGCTACCTTGTCAAACCTTTGGATCAGACGCTGTTCGCTGCGGCGATGGACGCTGTCCTTCAGGAACTGAACTCCAAACATTTCACAATCGAATACGATGGTGTCACCATGTCCTTGGAAACATCAGATATTTACTTTCTGGAAAGCCACGGACATAAAGTTCTGATCCACTGCAAGGAGCAAGACCTTACATTGAGAATGAGCATTCCTGAAGCCTTGGAGCAGCTTCCCAAACGATGCTTCGTGTCGCCACACAAAAGTTATCTTGTCAATATGGAACACATTGTTTACGCTACTGGAACCGCTGTTTTTCTTTCCAGCGGACATCAGCTACCGATCAGCAGGAGGAAGCGTCAGGAGTTCAATCAGAACTTTAACGCTTATTTGGGAAGATGATACTTTATTATTTCGTTGAGTTTGCAGGGAGCTTTGCCAACATCGCTCTGTTGCTGCTTTTTATCGGTCGGCTATTTCCTAAAAAGGAGCCCGTTTCAAAATGGTTCTATGTGTATGTTGTGCTTATGATCGCTGGCCAGTGTGCACTAAGCTTATTCCCGGACTGGGTAACGCAGCGCACGATCTATCTTTTAGTTGGCGGATTTTTCCTCGCACTGCTGTTTTACGAAGTGCGACCATGGCAGGCGGTTTTTGCAAGCGGAGCTTTCTTTACGCTGATTGCTTTGGTGGAAGTGCTTGCAATGCTCCTGATCGGGCTGCGCATCCCTGATACCGATATTCTGATGCAGGCTGGGGCAGCACGGTTGGTTTATGTTGTTTTTTCAAACCTGATTCAAGTTCCACTTGTAGTCCTGATCTCACATTTTTTCAGTCGAAAGGGAAATGCTCTGCGCATCCTATGGCTGTTGCCAATTATTGCGATTCAAATCGCAAGCATCGCTGTCTGTTATGTGGCACAGTATCATGCTGCGGATGAGTATTTCCCGGATTATATGGTCGGCCTTATGGCTGTGCTTCTCCTTATAAACATCCTGATCGTGTTCTATGTGGAAGCTCTCCGGGAAAATGAACTGGAAAAATTCAAAGCCAAGTTCAATGAGCAGCAGTACAATCTTCAAATGGAATACTACCAGCAGCTCAAAGAACGTCAGGAAGAAGTCCGTTCTCTACGGCATGATGTGAAGAAATACATTCTGGCGATGCAGGCAGTTGCAGAACACGGCGATACCGAAGAACTTCACAAGATTGCACAAGCTGCCACGGATATTTTTGAGCGTTCCACAAATGTTTCTGCTGTCGGAAACCCTGTTGTTGATGCTCTTTTGAATTATTACCTACGCATCGCAGAGAAGAATAACATCAAGGTCAAACTGGATGTGACGATTCCTGAAGTTCTGACGATCTCATCGCTGTCTTTGAGCATCATCCTCGGAAATACATTTGACAATGCCATTGAAGCCTGTTGCAGTCTGCCAGCGGAACAGCGAACCATCCATTTACAGCTGCGCAAACAATATCGGAGCCTTTTCTATCGGCTGGAAAACCCATACAGTGATACTTCTCGCGGAATCCGCATCGGAGAACATCATGGTTACGGGCTAAAAAATATAAACCGTATCGTTCAGGAAAACCATGGTGACTTCTACACGAAAAAGAAAGACGGTGTATTTACGGTTCAAGTTCGCTTGAACTGCGAAAATTAAATATGTTTCCACAGCCAAATGATCAGCCTTTATACTGATTGTTTGGCTCTTTATTTTGTAAAGGAGCGTGATGCTATGACCCAGCCCAAATCCGACCTTGCCTATCTCCGCAGCGAAAAAGCCAAAGCGGAGCAGCAGCTACGCTACTACAAGCACCGTGAGAAAATTCTGGAACATCAGATACCGGAGCTGACCCGCAAAGCCCGTGTGCATCGTCTGTGTACCCGTGCCGGAATGCTGGAAAGTTTTCTGATTGCGCCGGAAGAACTCACCAACGATCAGGTGATGGAGCTGCTGAAAATTGCGTTCCGTCAACCAGAAGTTGCGCTGGCACTTGCAAAGATGATTCACGACTTGCAGGAACGCAGCAACGTCCAAAACCCTTTAGAATAAAGGGCGCAATTATACACCGTTCCGGTGAAATTGCGGTCTTGCAGACGGCTCGATGAAATCGAAGCTGGCGTTTGTGCGCCAGCCCGATTCCATCCCAAGGAAAACTGCATTTTCCTTGCGCTGCTTTGCAGCTATCCTTTTGCGGCTCCCGCCTGAGACCAAAGCGCATAGCACTCCGTTCCAAGGCGGCGAGCAAAACCGAATACGATCCCAGACCGTTCATCAAGAGCAATCTTGCTGGGCGGTCTTTTTGTTTGGAGGTGATACCTATTCCGTGTCCGCATTTCAAAATCACCATCGTCAAGCGCAGCCAAGGTCAGTCCGCTGTTGCCGGGGCCGCTTATCAGAGCGGCGAACGGCTGTTCAGCGAGTACGACCAGAAAACAAAATTCTACAACAAGAAGAAGGAACTTGTCCATGCCGAGATCATGCTGCCGTCCCATGCGCCACCCGGATATGCAGACCGGGCAACACTTTGGAACGCCGTGGAAGCCGTGGAGAACCAGTGGAACTCCCAGCTTGCCCGGCGCATCGTGCTGGCGTTTCCGGTGGAGGTGCCGAAAGAACAGTATCTCTCCATGATAAAGGAATTCTGTCAGGAGCAGTTTGTTTCCAAGGGTATGATTGCTGACTTTGCCATCCACGACAAAGGAGATGGCAACCCACACGCTCACATTCTGCTGACGCTCCGGGCAATGGACGAACATGGCAATTGGCTCCCGAAAGCCCGAAAGGTATACGACCTTGACGAAAACGGTGAGCGCATCCAGCTCCCCTCTGGCAACTGGAAGTGCCACAAGGAAAACACGGTGGACTGGAACGACCAGAAGTATGCCGAGGTCTGGCGGCACAGTTGGGAGACCATCACAAACCGCTATCTGGAGGCTGCTGGCAGACCGGAACGTGTTGACCTGCGCTCCTTTGAGCGGCAGGGCGGCATCCAGCAGATACCGACCGTTCATCTCGGCCCTGCTGCACACCAGATGGAAAAACGGGGAATCGAAACATTTCTCGGAAATCTCAACCGGGACATTCGAGCCGCCAACAGCCTGATGCAGTCCATCCGCAGTGCAATTCGTGGTCTGCAACACTGGATCGCAGACCTGAACGAAAAGAAGCGGCTTCTTCTGGACGCTCTGGAAAAGGCGAAAGAGCCCACGCTGTCCGACCTGCTGGTGGACTACTTCAATCTCCGCAATGAGCAGCGCAGTGATTGGTCTGGCAAGGCAAAACTGAAATGCACTGTTCGGGACTTTGAGGAAGTCAAACGGGCGGTGGACTATCTGAAAGCCCATTCTCTGAACACCATTGAGAATCTGGATACCGCAATTTCTAACCTGAACCAGACCGCCGCCCCTCTCCGCAGGCAGTTGAAGCAGAACGAAAACCGTATGCGGGCAATCGCCCAGATCAAGGATGCTGCCGCCGCCCATGCCAAGCTGAAGCCCATCCACGACACCTTTATCAAGAAGAACTTCAAGTTGACCAAGGACGCTTATGCCGCCCAGCACAAAGAGGAGCTGGACACCTTTAATAAAGCTGTCCGCACTCTGATGAAACTGAACGGCAGCACAGCGGTAGATTTTTCGGCATTGGATGCCGAATTTTCTGCGCTGCAATCCGGCAGCGCAGAGCTGCGCACCCAACTGGAAACCTTGCAGCCGGATATCTCTGCACTGAAAAATATCCGCAAGTATATCGACATGGTGCTGAATAAGCAGCAGCTTTCCGCGCCGGGCGGCAAGATGCCGGAGAAGGAATCGGTGCTGAAACAGCTGGAGCAGCTTCAGCAGAAAAAGTCCAACTACAAAACGATTTCCACCACCCCAAACCGCGAAGAATCGCTCTAAACGATCTTTCTGTCACCGATACGCCGTTGCAATCAGTGGCAGAAATACATAATTCGTATGTTTTTGTTAGCTTTTGACTATTCTCGTTGGCTAGTGAGTAGAGGCGTATTTTTAAGGCGGAAATTTTCTCCAACACCCCCCATTTTAGGCCACTTTTTCTGTTAATAGTAGAAGTGTTTCTTTGAAGGCCAGTCATTTGTGACCTTTTTGTTAATTCTCAAAAAGATGGTTGTCTTTGGGCTGTTTTCGTTGCCTACCTATTGAGAGGATTTTTTCAAAAGCGGAGATTCGGTCTCAAGAATTACAATTCAATTACAAGTTTCTCACCAATGCTACGAAACAGGCGTTCTCGATGCCTACCAAGTGTAGGGCATCTTTTTCAAGACCACTTTCAACTTCAGGCACTGCCGCTGCTGCAAAGTTTCGTCCTCCGTCGGTCGCCCATGGATCAATGTTATTTTAATCAAGCAGCCACTTCAACTATATTTTCCAAAAACTTTTCAACAAATTTCTTTTTCGGGCTACTTTTGGGCCGTTTTCGATGGCTCGTAAGTAGAGGGACAATTTTTCGGAAGCCTTAAATTCCGAAGATTTTCTATAAAACTCCGTTCTTTGAAAACAGAATAGTTCAATCGTCCGGTACTTCACAAAAGGTACTTCTGTAACTCGCAGCCCGGTCATAACGAAGACGGGGTGGCTGAAACGCCAATGGTGCGGTGCAAGTCCGCCGCCGGACGATTCCCCACTCCTAGGGAAGTCGAGGACCAATATGGGAGACCTTAACTTATTAACGCAGTTGAGCACTTGTTTCGTGCTTTTCTGCGACTGGAGAATTGGAACCCACCAATTCTCGTTACATACGCTTTGTTTCCGATTTCTGCTTCAGCTGGAGGTGATCAACATTTCAGAATATCTTACCACGCAAACTCCGCTGCCGCCGTTTCTCCCATACCCACGCTTTCTTTTGGAACTTGACCTGAGCCAGACTGCAAAAATGACTTATGCGCTGCTGCTCGACCGTGCCACGCTCTCGCAGAAAAATCTCTGGACAGATGAACGAGGTTTCGTGTTTGTCATTTTTACGATTTGCTCTTTGGCTGAGCAGCTAGGGCGCAGCACGGTCAGTGTTTCCAGTGCGCTTAAGGAATTGGACGCTGCGGGATTGATTGAGCGCAGACGAACGCGGTTTTCTTCGCCCAATCACATCTTTGTAAAAATTCCAAATGTTGAATAGTTCTGCGTTTTTCACGATTCAAGAACCGCCAAAATCACGATTCTGCGATGCAGATTCTTAATGGCATCTGCAAAAGAGATTTTTCCTATGCAGTATAGCAGCCTTTAAGACTGTATCAAAGAAAACTTTCACCTAACCAACGTAATAAAACAAAAAGAGAAAAACGAATAGAATCCATCCATTCCTTTCCGTATTTGCACCACATGAATGAGGAGGTCTGCCCTTGAACAAAGAAAAATCTGAGAAGAAGCCCACTACACGCAAACGTGCGCCGAGAAGTCCGAAGTCTGTGCGCCTGATCGTGGAACGCCATTATATCGGCAATGTGCCGATGAATACGCTTTTTCAGCGGCTTGCGGAAGAAGAAATTCGTAAAACTGCCGAATCGTATCTCGCCGCTGGTTAATTGGACGTTTTACTGCGGAAAAGGGCTTGCATCATCACGCAGCATCCGCTACAATGTGATTGATGAGGTCTCTTTTCCATTATGGAGGTACACATGGAAAAGGACAAAAAAGTAACTGCTTTATACTGCCGGCTGTCAAAAGATGACGGTTCAAACAGCGAAAGCCTGAGCATCCGCACTCAAAAGGCGATGCTTATGGAGTATGCCACACGCAACGGTTTCGGGAATTGCCAGTACTATGTCGATGATGGTTACAGCGGTACGAACTCTGACCGCCCTGCCTTTCAGGAACTTCTGGATGATATCCGGGAAGGAAAGGTGGCAACAGTCATTACCAAAGACCAGTCCCGACTTGGACGCAACCACATCGAAACCGGAACGTATATGGAAATCTTCTTTCCTGAGCACGGTGTCCGCTATATTGCAATCAACGATGGTTATGATTCCAACGAGCAATCTCAGATGGATATTGCCCCGTTCCGAAACATCATCAATGAAATGTACGCCAAAGACACTTCCCGAAAAATCAAGAGTGCCCTTCGGACACGCAAGAAAAGCGGAAAGTATATCTCCAGCGGCGCACCGTTTGGCTACCAGAAAGACCCTGCCGACCACAATCACCTTGTGATCGACCCGAACACCGCCCCCGTTGTTGAGTATATCTATTCAATGGCAGAGGAAGGGCTGGGGCTTCACCGCATCGCCAAGCGGCTCCACGATGAAAAAGTCTTGAAGCCGTGTTACTACAAGAAAGAGATGTTTGGCCGCTTTATTGATGATGAAAAGATGTATGATTGGGACAGTGCCTATATCAGTCAGGTTCTGCACAGCCCAGTCTACGCCGGACACATCATCTACGAAGCCAAGCCCACCGTGTCCATGAAATCCAAAAAGCGGCGTTATATTCCGTTTGAAGAACGCGCTATCGTTCCGAATACACATGAAGCAATCATCCCACAAGACCGTTGGGAGAACGTGCAGCGAATCCTTTACAGCCGTTCCAGTAGTTTTATGTGCGATAAGACCGACTACGACAATATCTTCAAAGGCATCGTCCGCTGTGCAGACTGCGGCAGAACGATGTTAGTCAAGGTCGAGCACAGGCGCAAACGTAACAGTGTTCTGGATCAGACCTTTTATTGTTGCAGCACTTATCGGAAATATGGTGCGAAAGCCTGTGACTCTCATAATTTGGAAGCCCGTGTTCTGCATGAAGCTGTCTTTGCGGACATTCAGGCACACGCAAAGGCCGCTGTGAGCAATCGGGAAGCCCTTGTGAAGAAGATTGCAAATCAGATGCACCTCCGGGTGTCCTCTGACCGGGCGCAGCACAAACGGGATTTGAAGCAGTGTAAAGCACGAATCGCAGAAATCGAAGACCTGTATGCAAAACTTTATGAGGACGTATCAAAGGGACTTCTCCCGGAGAAACGTTTTCAAATGCTTGCAGATCGCTACGACAAAGAACAGGCTGAACTGACCGAGAAGATTGAGCAGTACGAGCGGGAAGGCCGTGCTGAACACGATCAGCTGGACAAGATTCAGGATTTTATTGATGAAGTCAGCAAGTACGCTGGCATCACCGAACTGAACTATAAGATTCTGCATCAGCTGATTGACAAGATTCTGGTATCCAAAGCGGAAAAGGTCGATGGCGAATACGTCCAGAAAATCCAGATTTTCTACCGCTTTATCGGCCCATTGGATGCCATCGAGTAACAAAGTCAGAAAAGTCACCTCCGAGAACTATCCTACAGATGCCGGACGCGAGGGCGAGATGATCTTCCGTAGCGTCTATGAGCTGGCAGGTTGCAAGAAGCCGATGAAAAGGCTCTGGATTTCTTCGATGGAAGACTCCGCCATAAGGGAAGGCTTTGCAAACCTGCGCCCCGGTGCGGACTATGACGGACTTCGGGATGCTGCCCTCTGCCGTGCCAAGGCCGACTGGCTGGTGGGGATCAATGCGACAAGGCTTTTTTCCGTGCTGTATCACCGAACCCTCAACATCGGGCGCGTGATGTCCCCGACGCTGGCGCTTATTGTTCAGCGAGAAGCTGAGATCGACACCTTTAAGCCGATTCCCTTTTATACCGTGGCGCTGGAGCTGCCCGGTCTTACCGTATCCGGGGAGCGCATGGCGGATAAGGCTGCTGCTGAGCAGCTGAAAGAAGCCTGTCAGGGTGTAAATGTCACAATCAAAAAGGTGGAATGCAAGGAAAAGTCCGAAAAGCCGCCTGCCCTCTATGACCTGACTACTCTGCAAAGAGATGCCAACCGCCTGCTTGGATTTACAGCCCAGCAGACCCTGGACTATCTGCAAAGCCTGTATGAAAAGAAGCTCTGCACCTATCCCCGTACTGACAGCCGCTATCTGACTGGCGATATGGCAGACAGCCTGCCGGTGCTGGTGAATCTGGTTGCCAATGCTATGCCGTTTCGCAAAGGAATCGCCATTACCTGTGATCCGCAGACGGTAATCAACGATAAGAAAGTAACCGACCACCACGCAGTAATCCCTACCAGAAATCTCAAGGACGCAGACCTTTCTGCCCTTCCTGCGGGAGAAAAAGCGGTGCTGGAGCTGGTGGCTCTGCGTCTGATGTGCGCCGTAGCCCAGCCCCATATCTATTCGGAAACCGTTGTGATTGCAGCGTGTGCCGGTGGGGAGTTTACCACAAAAGGGAAAACAGTGAAGCACCTCGGATGGAAAGCACTGGAGGACGCTTATCGTGCCAAAAAGAAGGATGCAGAGCCGAAAAAAGAGGGCGTAGAGAAAGCCCTGCCGGAGCTGACCGAAGGACAGACACTTTCGGTTTCTGCGGCAATCGTCAAAGAAGGCAAAAGCAGTCCGCCTCAGCACTTTACGGAGGACACCCTATTGTCCGCAATGGAGACTGCCGGGAAAGATGATATGCCAGAGGATGCTGAGAGAAAAGGTCTGGGGACACCGGCCACCCGTGCCGGTATTTTGGAAAAGCTGGTATCTGCCGGTTTTCTGGAGCGAAAAAAGAACAGAAAAACGGTGCAGCTTCTTCCTTCCCACGATGCAGTATCCCTTATCACGGTGCTGCCGGAACAACTGCAATCGCCGCTTCTGACTGCCGAGTGGGAGTATCGCCTGGGCGAGATCGAGCGCGGGCAGCTTGCCCCAGAGGAGTTTCTGGACGGGATTAGCACCATGCTGAAAGATCTGGTGGGGACTTATCAGGTCATCAAGGGAACTGAGTACCTGTTCACTCCGCCCCGTGAGGTGGTGGGCAAATGCCCTCGCTGCGGCGGTGAAGTTGCAGAACTGCAAAAAGGCTTCTTCTGTCAGAATGATTCTTGCAAATTTGCAATCTGGAAAAACAACAAATGGTGGGCTACCAAGAAAAAACAGCCGACCAAAGCTGTGGTGTCTGCGCTGCTGAACGATGGCTGTGTCCGTGTGACGGGGCTATATTCGGAGAAAACCGGCAAGACCTACGATGCCACTGTGGTTTTGGAGGACGATGGACAGTATGCCAACTTCAAGCTGGAATTTGACCAGCGGAAAGGAGGCAGCCGATGAAGCTCTCTTTAGTGGAACGGGAAACCATTCTCCTCTATAACCAGGCAGAACCAATGGCTGAGGTCTATACCCACGATCCTCGTCTGATGGAGAAGCTGGAACTGCTGGCAAAAAAGCATCCCGACCAGATCACCCGAAAGGACGCCCATAACTTTACCGTCCCCAAGCGGTGTGTATCAGTCCGGGAGCCATACAGCACCGAGCGTCGCAAAGCTGCCAGTGAGCGTGCGAAAGCCGCCGGATACCAGCCCCCTGTGAAAAAGTCCGGCAGTTAAAGGCACATGGCAGAGAATGTATTTGAAGCGGTCAAGCAGTCGGTCAGCACCAGAGAAGCGGCAGCGTTTTATGGGATCGAGGTCAAACGAAATGGTATGGCCTGCTGTCCCTTTCACGATGATAAGAACCCCAGCATGAAGGTAGACCAGCGGTTCCACTGCTTTGGTTGCGGTGAAGATGGGGATGTGATCGACTTTACCGCAAAGCTCTTTAACCTCTCCCCAAAAGAAGCGGCGGAGAAACTGGCACAGGACTTTGGCCTGATCTATGACAGTCAGGCCCCGCCCCGCAGGAGATATGTCCGGCAAAAAACCGAGGCACAGAAGTTTCGGGAGAATCGACAGCGCTGTTACCGTGTACTGTCCGATTACTACTATCTGCTGAAAAAATGGGAAGCCGACCGTTCTCCCAGGACACCGGAGGAAGAACCGCACCCCCGCTTTGTGGAAGCAATCCAGAAGAAACCCTATGTAGAGTACCTGCTGGACCTTTTTCTTTATGAAAGTGAAGAAGAACAAAAGGCATGGATTGCAGAACACACAGCAGAAATCACACACTTGGAAAGGAGATTGAAAATCATGGCTGAGAACAAACCCACCAACCGAGAACGGCTAAGGGAAATCACAGATGGCATCGAGCAGGGCATCAAAGAACTGTTTGAGAGTGAAAAGTATATGCGCTATCTGTCCGTCATGTCCCGCTTCCACCGCTATTCGGTAAACAACACCATGCTCATCTATATGCAGAAGCCGGACGCCACATTGGTAGCCGGATACAATAAGTGGAAAGACCAGTTTGAGCGTCATGTAAAAAAGGGCGAGCATGGCATTACCATCATCGCCCCAACACCGTACAAGAAGAAAATCGAGGAGCAGAAGCTGGACCCGGATACCAAGGCTCCGATTCTGGATAAAGACGGAAAGATCGTCACAGAGGAAAAAGAAATCGAGATTCCCATGTTCCGCCCGGTCAAGGTCTTTGATGTGAGTCAGACCGACGGGAAACCTTTGCCGGAGCTTGCTTCCTCCCTTTCCGGCAATGTGCCAAATTATGAGGCATTCATGGAGGCCCTGCGCCGCAGCGCACCGGTGCCGATTACTTTTGAAGCAATGGCCGCCGATACGGACGGCTATTTTTCTGCCGATCATCAGAAAATTGCCATTCGTCAGGGCATGAGCGAGGTGCAGACGGTTTCGGCCACAGTACACGAGATTGCCCACAGCAAGCTCCATGACCCTAAAAAATATGAAATGCTACCGTCATGGAAGGTTGTGCAGGAGAGTGAAGGTGGAACCAAGCATGATTTCAAGTTGGATTTTGCCACAGAAAAAGAAGCCGAACAGTTTGCTTCTGATATGGATTGGCGTTATGTGGACGAAAATCAGTTTGAATGGCGTCTTGCAGTTGAGGAAGATGCAACCGCAGAAAAACAGGCAATCAAAAACCGTCACACGGAAGAAGTGGAGGCTGAAAGCATCTCCTATGCAGTCTGCAAATATTTTGGCATCGAGACAGGAGAAAACAGCTTTGGCTATATTGCCAGTTGGAGTCAGGGCAAGGAACTGAAAGAGTTGAGAGCCAGTTTGGAGACCATCAACAAAACCTCCGGCACTTTGATCTCCGACATTGAGCGCCACTATAAGGAAATCTGCAAAGAGCGCGGAATCGACCCTCATGCAAAGGTAGAGCCGGAAACCGCCCCGATAGAGCAGCCAGCAGATTCCATTAAGGTATCTGATAGGCTGCCGACCGGCGATCTGACCTACTATGTAGCAGAGTGCA
Source organism: Faecalibacterium sp. Marseille-Q4164 (assembly GCF_017377545.1). Lineage (NCBI taxonomy): Bacteria > Bacillati > Bacillota > Clostridia > Eubacteriales > Oscillospiraceae > Faecalibacterium > Faecalibacterium sp. Marseille-Q4164. Next base: position 50,484 of record NZ_JAFREJ010000014.1, read on the forward strand.
TGGAATTTCCAAACCTCGGAGAATACCACGATAACCTGTCTTTGGAGGAAGCAATCCGTATTTATCAGGAGATTCCTGCAGAACGAATGAACGGGATCAAGGGCATTGGTTTTGAACTGAAAGACGGAAGCGACTATGAAGGACCGTTTCCGATTTTGACCGGGCAGACCATTGACCTGGACACTATTCAGGCAATCGACTATTACCGTGACAATCCGCTGGTACAGAAAGCGGTAAAGGAACTGGCTGCGGCAATGCCGGAAATGGAAGTGCTGGGGGCGGATGCCAACCAGCAGGAGGCTTTGTTTCTGATTGACGATGCCACCTATCTTCATATCCAGTCCTGTGACAGCGGCTGGGACTATACCCTTTACGATGCCGCGTCCATGAAAGAGTTGGATGGTGGTCAGCTGGATATGCCGGAGATTTCCCGCATGAAGGCAGTTCTCCAGATTTGTGATGACAACGATTTGGGCAGAGATTCGGTAAAATACGCACCGTTGTCCATGATTGAGACCTTGCAGGAAGCTGCCTACCAGCAGATGCAGGCAGAGGCCAGTCAGATGGCTGCTTCTTCTCAGCTGCCGGAAGTACAAGAGCAGGCGCTGGATGAATACCCTATGCCTGATGAGCAGGTATCCACACCGGATATGCAGGAATACGGCTACTTCTATGATGGGATGCTCCCTGTCACCAGAGAACGGGCGCTAGAACTGGATGCCGCTGGTTTGACTGTCTATGTGCTGCATGAGGACAATACGGAGAGTATGGTATTTGACTCGCAGGAAATCATGGATCATGGCGGCATTTTCGGTGTGGACCGTGAGGAATGGGAGAAAAGCCCTCAGTTCCACGAAAAGGTCATGGAGCGCCAGGAACATCAGCAGGAACGGGAACAGGCATTTCTTGCTCAGAACAGAGATTGCTTTGCCATCTATCAGGTGAGCCGTGACGATCCGCAGAATGTGCGCTTTATGAATCTGGACTGGCTAAAGTCCCATGACATTTCCATAGACCGTAGCAATTATGATCTCATTTACACTGCTCCGCTGAGGGAGTCTGGCACGGTACCGGAGCAGCTGGAAAAACTATATGAGCAGTTTAATCTGCAAAAACCGGCGGATTTTCACAGTCCTTCTATGAGTGTCAGTGACATCGTTGCGATCAAGCAGGATGGTAAGGTATCCTGTCATTACTGTGACAGTGTTGGTTTTACCCAGATCCCCGGATTCCTGCCGGAAAATCCGCTGAAAAATGCGGAGATGGCCGTGGAGGACGATTACGGCATGATCGACGGTATCATCAACAATGGCGCAAAAGAGCCTACGGTGGCAGAGCTGGAACAGCAGGCCCGCAGCGGTCAGTCCATTTCCCTCATGGATTTGGCTGCCGCTGCCCATCGGGAGGAACGGGAAAAGAAAAAGTCCGTCATGGAGCAGCTGAAAAGCCAGCCCAAGGCAGAACACAAAAAGACAGCGCCCAAAAAGAGTGCGGAAAGGGAGATTTGATATGGGAAACTTTACTTTTGAGGAAATGAACCTGATGTGCATTTACAATACCGGTAGCCGCACCGGACTGATCGAAGCTCTGACTGAGATGTGCGGTGAACTGGCCCCGGAGGAAACCGAGCTGCGGGAGTTGACAGACAGCGCACTGGGCAAGCTTCAGGCCATGAGTGATGCCGAGTTTGCCGAGCTGGAGTTGTACCCGGATTTTGACCAGTAAACACCATAGTCGCAGGGATGGGGTGGCAATATGCCACCCCACCTTTTTACCCCAAAACTGAAAGGAGGACAGAACACTATGCCAACCAAAGCTGAACTATATGCACAGATGGCGGAGAAAGTGGCAACGCAACTCACTGGAAGCTGGCAGGAATGGGCAGGGTTCCTTACTACGGCAGCCCGGCTTTACAAGTACCCGTTCCATGAGCAGCTGATGATCTACGCCCAGCGCCCGGACGCTACCGCCTGTGCAGAGTACGATTTGTGGAATGAAAAGATGGGCCGGTATGTAAGGCGCGGCTCCAAGGGAATTGCTCTGGTGGACGATTCCGGGGACAGGCCCCGCCTGCGCTATGTTTTTGATATTTCCGACACCGGAACCCGTGAACATTCCCGCACTCCCTGGCTGTGGCAGCTGGAGGAGCGCCATTTGGATTCGGTGCAGGCCATGCTTGAGCGCACCTATGATGTTTCCGGTGATGACCTTGCCGGACAGCTCACCGAGGTAGCCGGAAAACTGGCTGAGGAATACTGGACGGAGCATCAGCAGGACTTCTTCTATATCGTTGACGGTTCCTTTTTGGAGGAATATGATGAGTTTAACATCGGAGTACAGTTCAAGGCAGCAGCCACCGTCAGCATCACTTACGCTTTGATGTCCCGCTGCGGACTGGAGCCGGAACGCTACTTCGACCACGAAGATTTCATGGCAATCTTTGATTTCAATACCCCGTCCACCATCGGGGCGCTGGGAACAGCGGTCAGCCAGATCAACCAGCAGGTGCTGCGGCAGATCGGCGTTACCGTCCGAAATGCAGAGCGCGAAGCCAACCAAGAAAGGAGCAAACAAGATGAACAATCCCATGACCTATATCCAGAACGGAGACTATCTGATTCCCGACCTGAAGTTGAGCCAGCAGCCGGAGAAACCCCTGGGCAAGTACGGCAGGATGAGGAAAACCTACCTGAAGGAACATCGTCCCATCCTCTACAACCAGATGTTGCTGAGCGAGAAGTTGTACCCGCACCTTCTGGAGATCGACGAGACCGCCCAGAGCAGACTGGAGCAGATGATGCCCCAGCTGGCGAAGGAAGCGGGAGCCACCGAGGAACTGAAAGCCAGCGATCCCATGAAGTGGGTGGGGCTGATGAACACCTGCAAAGCCCAGGCAGAGGAGATCCTGATGGCGGAGCTTATCAACAGCTGACCCTAAACCTGTTCCTCTCCGAAGCGGAGCAGATCCAATCCATAGATGAAGCAGAGAATGTAGCGCATACATCCTCTGCTTTTTCTTTTGCCCAAAATGATATTGACCATGTGCTGCGTTTGGGAGGCAATACAGATCGTCAGAGAGAGCGTGTGGTTGCAGCCTTTGAAAAGCAGAAAACCACCGCTGAGATTGCCGAGATACTGAAAACGCTGTATCACGGCGGTAACGGCCTTGGCAGTGTGAGTGCATGGTATGCCGAGGATGGTATCCATCTTTCCCACGGGAAGTCTGTCCGTTATGACAGGTCTGCCCAGGTCATTTCCTGGGAGAGTGCCGCAGAGCGTATCGGGGAGCTTTTGAAAAGTGGTCAGTTTGCCTCCAATGTGGAGCTTGCAGAAGCGGCAGGCTATGAACGCTCCCTTCTCTCGGAAAAGCTCTGGCATCTGTATCACGATCTCAGCAAGGACGCCAGAAAAGCCGGATATTTGTCCTGCCTGTCAGAGATCAAAGGCAATGGTTTCCCAGAGGAGACCCGCCGCCTGACGGAGCAGCTGAGTGACCCGGCTTTCCGCCAGACACTCAAGGAAGAATACGCCGCCTTCTGGACTGCCTATCAGCAGGATCGTGACCTGTTGCGTTTTCACTATCACAGACCAAGGGAGATCTGGGAGAACCTGAAGGACCTTGACCTGCCACGCAGGACCTTTTCTTCAGACCTTTCCCAAGTGCCAACCGTTCAGCACTTCATTACCGAGGATGAGATCGACGCCGCTATGACCGGCGGCAGCAGTTTCGCCGGAGGAAAAGGCCGTATCTATGCGTTCTTCATGGCAAACCATACGGATAAGGAGAAAGTGAGATTCCTCAAAGACGAGTATGGCATTGGCGGACGCTCTCATGCCCTGTCCGGCGCAACACACAGCGGCGAAGATCACGATGGGAAAGGACTGCACTATAAAAAGCAGGACTGCCCGGATGTTCACTTGAACTGGGAAAAGGTTGCCAAGCGCATTACCTCACTTGTCCAGAAAGACCGCTATCTTACCGAACAGGAACAGGCGCAGTATGACAAAATCCAGTCTGAACAGGAACTGGCCGAAGAAGATGCCCTTCAAGCCCAGCAGCCGGAGATGGAAGAAGAAACGCCAAAGCCTACCCTTGGGGAGCAGTTTGAGCAGTATAAGCCTGTGGTGACTGCCACCATTTCCGAGGATACCGCATATCGCAATGCCTGCGGTCATTCTGACCGTGAAAATTCTGTCATCGAGGGTAATGCCGCTGTGCGCCGTGCAGTCCTTGGTTCTAAGGATATGGAGCTGATCCGACTCTATTCGGATGTGCCGGAGTTCCGTCAGCGTTTACACCGGGAAGTGATCGACGAGACCTATCCAAAGCTCCATGAGCTTCTGCGCCCTCTTTCTCAGGAAGATATTGATACTGCCCTTTGTGCATGGAACGGCAATATCGAGAGTAAACACGCTGTTGTCCGCTATATGAAAGACCATGCAAGAGAAAAAGATACCGCCGCATGGCTGGCTCAGGAATACGGCGGCAGTAACAGTAACAGCCTGTTCGTTGTCCGTGCCGGCAGCCCGGAGGAAACGCAGCTGCCCTGGCCGAAGGTACAGCGCAGGCTTGCCCAGCTCATTCAGGAGGAACGGTTCTATACCGAAGAAGAACAGAACCGATTTGACGACATCGACCCCATCGCCATCCGGGAAGCTCTGGAGGAAAGAGGGATCGTCAACGGCCAGGTGGCAGACCCGGAAAAATTGGACAATGCCCCATTTATCCAACAGGTGATGTCAGATGCCGAGCAGATCGCAGATGCCGAGACAGAGCAGACTTCCGAAGTTTCCATTTCCGATGAGGAATATGATGCAGTTCGCCGCCCAACTCCGCAAAGAACATCCTATGACCCTGCTGCCCCGGTCTATGCCGTGGGCGATACCGTGTATATCGAGGATGACGCCTATCAGATCACCGAGCTGCGTGAGGACACCGTACAGCTTCTGCCCACCGGGATGGTATATCCCATCTACCGGGCAGAGCGCAAAGAACAGTTCGAGCAGCTGCTTCGGGCAGACCGCCGCAATGCTTACTATACCGAGTTTCTTCCTACTGACCCGGACAAGGCAGATCAGGACTTGCGGGATGTATTGGCTCATGGACTGATGGATGAAGCGGATAAAAAGAAGATTTCCACGCTGCTGCAATCCGGCAGGAGCAACAGCGAGATTGCCTACTGGCTGAGCAGAGCCTATTCCGGTGAGATCGAGACACTGAATCTGGAGACCGGCGATATTGCCGATTACCGTACCACGGCACAGGGCATAGAACTGGAAGTCATGGATGCAGAGGAAAAGCGTCTGGCTATGCTGTATTTCCGCTGGGATGAGGTTGCGCCTTTGCTGCGCGGGATGTATGCCCGTCAGCAGGACGGTTTTGGACAGGAACAGCCCCAACCGGCTACCGAATCCCCAACCTTCCATTCCGAGACCATGGCCGTCTATCCGGGCGATAAGAACAATCTGCCTTATGATGTGGTGGTGGAACGACTGCATATCGAGGAGCCGGAGCCACCAGCCCCTGTGACTGAGCCGGAGAAAACCTTTGAGGAAGTGCTGGACGAACACCCGGTTTCCATTCAGGTCAATGGCCAGTGGCAGACCTTCCCCAATGCCAAAGCTGCCGAGAAAGCCTCCTATGAGGAATACAAGGCTAACCTGCGCCGCAATGCAAAAAACTTTCGCATTACCGATGAGCATTTGGGCGAAGGCGGTCCGAAAGCCAAGTTCCAGGCAAATGTCAATGCGATTCGTTTGCTGAAAGAGCTGGAAGCTGCCGGACAGCAGGCAAGCCCCGAACAGCAGGAGGTTCTTTCTCGATACGTGGGCTGGGGCGGTCTCTCTGATGCGTTTGACCCGGAGAAACCGGCATGGGCTTTAGAGTATGCCCAGCTAAAAGAACTGCTGACCCCGGAGGAATATGCCGCCGCCAGAAGCTCTACCCTCAACGCCCATTACACCAGCCCTACGGTCATTCAGGCCATCTATGAAGCGGTGGACCGTATGGGATTTGAGACCGGAAATATTCTGGAGCCGTCTATGGGTGTGGGCAATTTCTTTGGTATGCTGCCGGAGAAAATGCGAAACAGCCGTCTGTACGGCGTGGAGCTGGACCCTGTTTCCGGGCGCATCGCAAAGCAGCTCTATCCCAAGGCGGACATCACAGTAGGCGGCTTTGAGACCACCGATAGGCGTGACTTCTTTGACCTTGCCATCGGCAATGTGCCGTTCGGTCAGTATCAGGTCAACGACAAAGCCTACAACAAGCTGAATTTCAGTATTCATAACTACTTTTTCGCCAAAGCACTGGATCAGGTGCGTCCCGGCGGCGTGGTAGCTTTTGTGACCTCCCGATATACCATGGACGCCAAGGATTCTACCGTGCGCCGCTATCTTGCCCAGCGTGCTGAGCTGCTGGGAGCTATCCGTCTGCCGAATGACGCGTTCAAAAAGAATGCCGGTGCCGAGGTGGTATCGGACATCATCTTCCTCCAAAAGCGGGACCGCCCGTTGGACATCGTGCCGGAATGGACCCAGACCGGACAGACGGAGAACGATTTTGCCATCAACCGGTATTTTATCGACCACCCGGAAATGGTGCTGGGCAGACAGGAGCCGGTAAGCACTGCACATGGTATGGACTACACCGTGAACCCCATCGAGGAACTGAAGCTTTCCGACCAGCTGCATGATGCTGTGAAGTACATTCATGGCACTTATCAGGAGGCAGAGCTGCCGGAGTTGGGCGAAGGCGAAGCCATTGGCACCTCCATTCCTGCCGATCCTAATGTGAAGAACTATTCCTATGCCATTGTAGACGGGCAGGTGTACTACCGGGAAAACAGCCGCATGGTGCGCCCGGATCTCAACACCACCGCAGAAGCCCGCGTAAAAGGTCTTGTGGGACTGCGTGATTGTGTGCAGGAACTGATCGACCTTCAGATGGATGCAGCGGTTTCGGACAGCACCATTACCCAAAAGCAGGCGGAACTGAACAGCCTATATGACAGCTTTTCTGAAAAATATGGCCTTATCAATGACCGTGCAAACCGACTGGCCTATGCAGACGATTCTTCCTATTACCTGCTCTGTGCGCTGGAAGTCATCGACGAGGACGGAAAGCTGGAACGCAAGGCAGATATGTTCACCAAGCGGACCATCAAGCCCCATCAGGCGGTGGCTGTGGTGGATACGGCAAGTGAAGCACTGGCGGTGTCCATCTCGGAAAAAGCCTGCGTGGATATGGACTATATGAGCCAGCTTACCGGAAAAACAAAAGAAGAACTGGCCGGAGAGCTGCAAGGCGTAATCTTCCGTGTACCGGGACAGCTGGAGAAAGACGGCACACCCCATTATGTGACTGCTGATGAATACCTCTCCGGCAATGTACGCCGCAAACTGCGTCAGGCGCAACGGGCCGCACAGCAGGCCCCGGTTTATGCAGTCAATGTGGAAGCTCTTACCGCCGCCCAGCCCAAAGACCTGGATGCGTCGGAGATTGAGGTGCGTCTGGGCGCTACCTGGATTGACAAGGAATATATCCAGCAATTTATGTATGAGACCTTTAATACCCCGTTTTATCTCCAGCGTAGTATCGAGGTCAACTATTCGTCCTTTACCGCTGAATGGCAGATCAAGGGGAAATCTTCTGTATCCTACAACGATGTGGCAGCTTATACCACCTATGGGACCAGCCGCGCCAACGCCTACAAGATTCTGGAGGATTCCTTAAACCTGCGGGATGTCCGTATCTATGACACCATAGAGGACGCAGACGGAAAAGAGCGCCGCGTGCTGAACGCCAAGGAGACCACCCTGGCTGCTCAAAAACAGCAGGCGATCCGGGAAGCCTTTAGGGACTGGATCTGGAGAGACCCGGAGCGTCGCCAAACTTTGGTGCGCCAGTACAACGAAGAAATGAACGCTACCCGTCCCCGCGAGTATGATGGCAGCCATATCACTTTTGGCGGCATGAACCCGGCCATTACCCTGCGGGAACACCAGAAAAGCGCCATCGCCCATGTGCTGTATGGAGGAAATACCCTGTTGGCACATGAAGTAGGCGCAGGCAAAACTTTTGAGATGGTAGCTGCTTCGATGGAAGCCAAACGCCTGGGACTGTGCCAGAAATCTCTCTTTGTGGTTCCAAACCATCTGACCGAGCAGTGGGCGTCGGAGTTTCTGCGTCTCTATCCTTCCGCCAATATCTTAGTCACCACCAAAAAGGACTTTGAGCCCCATAACCGAAAGAAGTTCTGCGCCCGGATTGCAACTGGTGACTACGACGCCATCATCATGGGACACAGCCAGTTTGAGCGTATCCCCATCAGCCGGGAGCGTCAGGAACGGCTTCTCTATGAACAGATCGACGAGATCACGGAAGGGATTGCCGAGGTACAGGCCAGCGGCGGCGAGCGTTTTACAGTCAAGCAGCTGGAACGCACCCGCAAATCGCTGGAAGCCAGGCTGGAAAAATTGCAGGCCGAGAGCCGCAAGGACGATGTGGTAACCTTCGAGCAGCTGGGTGTGGACCGTTTGTTTGTGGACGAGGCCCACAACTATAAAAACCGTGCGAAACGTTGTGCATAAGCCCTTGTTGACAGCAAGGACGAAAAGCACC
>NZ_JAFREJ010000015.1:0-56290 GCF_017377545.1 Faecalibacterium sp. Marseille-Q4164
ATCTTTTTTGAGTTTTTTCTATATTTCGCAAAAGGAGTGCTTCCGGGCAGGTTTTTGCGACATTTTTCTGCCTGCTTTCCTTATTTATATTATAAGCGCAGAAAATCCCCGGCAGTCGATCTGACCGCCGGGGATTGCGTTTTCTTCTTACTGTTCCTGTTTCATCTGATGCAGGGTCAATCCTACTGCCACAGCAAGCATGGGCAGCACAGAGATCAAACCGATGGGCATGGGACCAAGCACATTATAATATGCATCTGCCGGGGTGATCAGTACCTGCGGCAGCGCCGCTATGGCATTGAAAGCACCATGCGCAATGGCAGGCACCCAGATACAGCCTGTTTTCTCGTAGAGGAGATCCAGCAGGGTGTTCAGGGCAAAGCAGACCACACACCACACTACAAGCCCCAGCACCGGTGCGCCCAGATAGTTGGTGCCGTACTCGTAACCCACCAGCAGCATCAGGGGCCAATGCCAGACACCCCACACAACGCCGCCCAGCAGGCGGCCATTCAGCAGGCCGAACCGCTCCTTCAGGCGGGGCATCATGTAGCCGCGCCAGCCGACTTCCTCGCCCAGTGCAGGAAACATGTTGATGGCGGGGGCAAGGATCACCGCAAACAGCCCGTTTTGCAGCAGATAGCTGAGGGTAGAGACCCCCAGCTCGTTGCGCAGGGTCTGGGCATCCATCTCACCGCCGTAGGCGGCCACCAGCCAGCTGCAGGAAAAATCCAGCCGGGAGGGGAACACGGCAAAATACAGCACTGCGCCCAGCAGGGTGAACACTGCCGGGCCGAACCACGCGGCCAGCCAGAACCGCCGTTTGCCCTGCACCTTCCAGCCGATACCGACAGGCTGGCGCAGAAATACTTTTTGCACCAGCAGCACAGCCAGCAGCGGGCAAAACATAGTGGCGATCAGTGCCAGCTGATACAACACGGCATTCTTCTGCTGGAGCAGGGCCATACAGCCGCCCACCTGGCACAGCCACGCCAGACCAAAGGCAATCAGGAAATAAAGGGAAAAGCCCTGTTTTTCTTTTGCACTCATACAAATTTCACCGCCGTTCCGTAGGCAATGACCTCTGCCGCACCCTGCATGACGCTGGCGGAGGCGTAGCGCATCCCAACCACAGCATCGGCTCCCAGTTCCTCCGCATTCTTTGCCATGCGGCCTGTGGCGATCTGCCGGGCCTCGGTGAGCATCTCAGCGTAGTCGGTGACTTCGCCGCCCACAAGGGTGCGGAACCCGGCCATGATGTCGTGGCCCAGGTTGCGGCTCTGCACGGTGCTGCCCCGCACCACCCCCAGAGCCTCGATCTTTTTACCGGGGACTTCGTTAATAGTTACGATAAGCATCTTCTTCTCCCTTTCCAATCTCTTTGAGACGATCCACCAGCACCTTCAGCGTGCCGATAATGCAGCCCGCCGGGATGCCGAACAGCACCACCAGCAGCGGCAGCGGCGGCACATCCTGCGGATCGACGCAGAACGCCCACGCCATGATGCCGATGGACAGCAGCATGATCGCAGTAAACAATCCGGCTCCCACCAGCGCACCCCGGACACGCTCCGCTTTCCGGTCTGTCTGCTCAATGTTCACAAAACTCACTCCCTGTTCTTCCTTTGCGGTCAGGCGCGCCAGCGTCTGCTCCACATCCAGTTCATTGAGGCTGACAGGTTCCTTTTGAAGCAGAGTGCAGAAGTTCACTGCCTCGTCCAGATCGGTGCGGCGGGTATACAGGCGCTCCAGCTGCCGGGTCATTCCCTCAGCCAGCGTGCACTCTCCCTCCAGCATCTGCCGGATCTCGGCCAGCGGCACATCCAGTTTGCGCAGCAGTTTGATGCGCCGCAGACGCTCGACATCCGCCTCCGAGTAACTGCGGTAGCCGTTGCCGGGCTCCCGCCGGGGGCTGATGAGCCCCTCCTCCTCATAAAAGCGGATATTCTTTTTGGTCACGCCCACGGCGGCTTCCACCTCGTTGATCTTCATTGGCTTCGCAGCCTCCTTACAGGCACCATCTTACACCTTCCAGAAAGGGGAAGGTCAATGGTTTTTTGAAAAAAGAACTCCCTTCGTCTCGCATTCGCTCGACACCTCCCTCAGAGAGGGAGGCTTACCGTACGGGCAGGCTCCCTCCTTGAGGGGGCTGTCTGCGGAGCAGACTGGGGGAGTTTCTTCCTTTAGAAATAGCACTTGATCTGGAACCGATCGGCATTATCCTGCTTTTTCTCCACCACGATGCGCTCATGGTTGAAATCAAAGTGGACCGGGGTGCACAGGTCGGTGTTGCGGGTCAGGCGGAGAAGCTCCTGCACCCGCTTTTTCTCCTCGGGCACATAGAACAGATAGCTCACGCCCTCCTTTTTGGCGCGGCCGGTACGGCCGATCCGGTGGGTGTAATGTTCGTTGTCGCCGGGGACATCGTAGTTGATGACCGCATCCACATCCGAGACATCGATGCCGCGGGCAGCCACATCGGTGGCCACAAGGATGGCCAGCCTGCCGTCCCGGAAGTTCTGCATGATCTGGTTGCGTTCCTTCTGGGAGAGGTCGCCGTGGAGGCAGTCCACAGAGAAGCCCAGACGGGCCAGCTGGTTGGCCAGGGTGGCGGTATTGAACTTGGTATCGCAGAACACCATGACCCGCTTGTAGCCCTCGCCAATGATGATCTGGGCCAGGTCGGACAGCTTGTTGCGGCCGGAGGTCTCCAGCATGTACTGGGTGATCTTGGGCTGGCTCTCCTCCCTGGGCTGAACGGTGATCTCCTCAGCGTTGTTCTGATACAGCCAGCCGATGTCCATGACCTCGCGGCTGATGGTGGCGGAGAACATGGACAGGCTTTTGCGGGCCTTCATCAGCTCAATGATATGCCGCACATCCTTATAAAAGCCCATGTTCAGCATCTCATCGGCCTCGTCCAGCACCACCTGGGTCACATGGGCCAGATCGATGCTGTGGTGCTTATAGTGGTCCATCAGGCGGCCCGGGGTGGCCACCACGATCTGGCAGCCCTCTGCCAAACGCCTGGCCTGCGTTTCCATGTTGGCACCGCCGTACACGCAGGCCACCTGCACCTCAGGCATAAAGTAGGTCAGCTCGGTCAGCTCCTCGGCGATCTGCTGGGCAAGCTCCCGGGTGGGGGCCATGATCACAGCCTGCGGGTACTTTTTTTCCGGGTCGATATGTTCCGCCACCGGGATGCCGAAGGCACAGGTCTTGCCGGTGCCCGTGGGGGCCTTGGCGATCACATCCCGGCCTGCCAGCATCACAGGGATGGTCTTTTCCTGAATTTCCGTCATCTCTGCAAAACCCATCCGCTCCACGGCCTTGTGGATGGCTTCACTGCACTGCAACTCACTGTAAAGCATGTTTGATACTCCTTATCCTTCTACCCTTGTTTTGTTCAGTATACCATGAAACGCGGCGCTTGTCAGCACGCAAAAAGAGCCGCGCCCTTTCGGGGCACGGCTCTGCGGTTGGATCTGGGATGTACGCGCTCAGGCAGTCTCTTCCACGCTCTGAGCAGCGGCACGGCCTGCTTCCAGCTTCTGCTTGAAACGGCCGCTGGCCTTGAAGCCGGGGATGGAGGTGGACTCCAGACGGCTGGAGACCTTGGTCTTGGGGTTGGTGTAAGCCTTGGGCTTGCGGGGACGCATCTCAAAACGGCCAAAGCCGGCAATGGTCACCTTCTCGTCTGCACGCAGGCAGTCAGCGATCTGGTCAAACAAAGCGTCCATCGTGGTCTCGACCTGTGCTTCGGTAAAGCCGGTCTTGCGTGCCACGGTTTCGATCATCTGGGAACGAGTCATTGTATCGATATCCTCCTGGAACGTCCAAAAGTAACGTCTTTTGGCAAATTTTGCGTTGTTGAGTATAACAAATGCAGCCCCTCATTACGAGAGATTGCGCACGAAACGCATAATATTGCGCACGAGTTACATTTTGTGCGTTATTTTTTATGATACAGCGTTGCAATATCCACCAGCGGGATATTCTTCAGGTCATGGTCGCTGCGCAGGCAATCGACCAGTGCGTTGGCGGTATCCACAGCAGTGATGCAGGGGATGCTCAGCTCCACAGCCTTGCGGCGCAGGCGGACAGAATCGCGCTTGGGGTCACGGCCCTTGGCACTGGTGGAGAACACATAGTCCACCAGACCGCTCTGGAGCAGGTCCACGATGTTGGGGGCCTCGCCGGACATGTTGCGCACCTCGTTGCAGGGGACCATGTGCTTGTTGAGCCATGCACAGGTGCCGGAGGTGCCGTACAGCTTGTAGCCCATGCTCTTGAGCTTCCAGGCGATATCCACGAACTCGGGCTTGTCGCTGTCCTTCACGGTGAAGATGCAGCAGGAAGCGGGGCCGGGGGTCTTAAAGGTATAGCCCGCACCGATCAGGCCCTTGAGCAGGGCATCGTGATAGTTGGGGGCAATGCCCAGCACCTCGCCGGTAGACTTCATCTCAGGGCCAAACTGAGTATCCACGCCGTGCAGCTTCTCAAAGCTGAACACAGGCACCTTAACGGCCACATAGGGGGCGTTGGGGTGCAGGCCGGTGCCGTAGCCCATATCTGCCAGCTTCTCGCCCAGGCAGCAGCGCACAGCCAGATCCACCATGGGCACGCCGGTGACCTTGGAGATGTAAGGCACGGTACGGGAGGAACGGGGGTTGACCTCGATGACATAGACCTTGCCGTTGGAGACCGCGTACTGGACATTGACCAGACCGGTGACGTGGAGCTCGCGGGCAAAGCGGCCGGTGTAATCCACTATGGTGTCGATCTCGGCCTGGGTCAGATGCTGTGCCGGGTAGACACAGATCGAGTCGCCGGAGTGGACACCGGTACGCTCCACCTGCTCCATGATGCCGGGGATGAGGAAGTTCTCGCCATCGCAGATGGCATCGACCTCACACTCGGTACCCATGATATACTTATCCAGCAGGACAGGATGATCCATGTCCACATGCTCGGTGATAACGCCCATGTACTCGATGACATCGGCCTTGGTGTAGGCCACGATCATATTCTGACCGCCCAGAACGTAGGAGGGACGCATCAGGACAGGCAGGCCGATCTCATCAGCGGCAGCCAGAGCCTCCTCCAGATTGAACACGGTGCGGCCGGGCGCACGGGGGATCTTGCAGCGCTCCAGCAGCTCGTCAAAGCGCTCACGGTCCTCTGCTTCGTCAATGGCATCCGCCGGGGTGCCCAGGATGGGCAGGCCGATCTCATCCATGTGCTTTGCCAGCTTGATGGCGGTCTGGCCGCCGAACTGGACCACGCAGGCATCGGGCTTTTCGGTGGCGATGATGTTGTCCACACTTTCCGGGTTCAGGGGGTCGAAGTACAGACGGTCGCCGGTGTCAAAGTCGGTGGATACGGTCTCGGGGTTGTTGTTGACGAGGATAGCCTCGCAGCCGTGGTTCTTCAGGGTCCAGACACAGTGGACAGAGCAGTAGTCGAACTCGATGCCCTGACCGATGCGGATGGGGCCGGAGCCAAAGACCAGCACCTTTTTCTTCTTGGGCTGGCCGTTTGCGGCAGCCTCAGCCTCTCTGGCAGCAATGAACTCGGCGGCCTCGTTGTCGCCGTCGTAGGTGGAGTAGAAGTACGGAGTGTTGGCCGAGAACTCAGCAGCACAGGTATCGACCATCTTGAAACCGGCGCGGTAGTTCTCCACAGGCAGAACATCCACCTGTGCCAGGCGCTTGATGGTCTTATCCTGGAAGCCATACTTCTTGGCGGTCTGATACTGCTCCAGGCTCAGAACACCGTTGCACTTTGCCAGACCCTTTTCCAGGTCAGCCAGGTGCTGCATCTTATCCAGGAACCACCAGTCGATCTTAGTGATCTTCCAGATGGTCTCGTGGTCGATGCCGCGTTTGAGGGCCTCGTAGACACAGAACACGCGCTCCGCATCCTGCACATGCAGGTGAGCCACGATCTCGTCATCGGTCAGCTCTTCAAAGGGCTTGTGGGTCAGGGTGTCCATACCCAGCTCGATGGAGGAGACCGCCTTCATCATGGCAGCCTCAAAGCTGTTGCCAATGCTCATCACCTCGCCGGTGGCCATCATCTGGGTGCCCAGAGACTTGTCGGCGTAGACGAACTTATCAAAGGGCCACTTCGGATACTTGACCACGATGTAGTCCAGCGCAGGCTCAAAGCAGGCGCAGGTCTTGCCGGTGACATCATTGGTGATCTCGTCCAGCGTATAGCCGATGGCAATCTTGGTGGCCACCTTGGCAATGGGGTAACCGGTGGCCTTGGAGGCCAGAGCGGAGGAACGGGACACACGGGGGTTGACCTCGATGACCGCGTAATCGTAGCTGTCGGGCTTCAGGGCAAACTGGCAGTTGCAGCCACCCTCAATGCCCAGCTCGGTGATGATATCCAGTGCGGCGGTGCGCAGCATCTGGTACTCGTGATCGGTCAGGGTCTGGGAGGGAGCCACGACCACGGAATCGCCGGTGTGGATACCGACGGGGTCCAGATTCTCCATGTTGCAGACGGTGATCACGTTGCCCTTGTGGTCGCGCATGACCTCGTACTCGATCTCTTTCCAACCGGCGATGCACTTTTCCACCAGGATCTGATGGATGGGGGAAAGACGCAGGCCGTTGGTGCCGATCTCGATGAGCTTTTCCTTGTTTTCGCAGATGCCGCCGCCGGTGCCGCCCATGGTAAAGGCAGGGCGGACGATGACGGGGTAGCCGATGCGGTCCGCACAGGCCAGCGCATCCTGCAGGGTCTCCACGACCTCAGAGGGGATGATGGGCTGATGCAGCTTTTCCATCGTCTCCTTGAACAGCTCGCGATCCTCGGCGCGGTCGATGGTCTCAGGCTTGCAGGCCAGCAGGCGGATGCCGGTGCGGTCCAGATAGCCGGAACGGGCCAGCTCCATGGAGAGGTTCAGGCCCATCTGGCCGCCCAGGTTGGGCAGAACGGAGTCGGGCTTCTCGATCTCCAGGATGCGCTCCACCACCTCAAGGGTCATGGGCTCGATATAGACATGATCGGCCACATCGGGGTCGGTCATAATGGTAGCGGGGTTGGAGTTGAGCAGAACGGTCTCAATGCCCTCTGCTTTCAGGGCGCGGCACGCCTGGGTGCCGGAGTAGTCGAACTCAGCGGCCTGGCCGATGATGATGGGGCCGGAGCCGATGACCAGCACCTTTTTGATTCTGGGGTCCTTGGGCATTTCAGCGCACCTCCTTTTTTGCTGCTTTGACGTTGTTCAGGAAGCGGTCGAACAGGAACTCCGTATCCTTGGGGCCGCCGTTGGCTTCCGGGTGGAACTGGACCGTGAAGCAGTTCCACTTCTTGTACTTGATGCCCTCGCAGGTGCCGTCGTTGGCGTTCACCTGTGCCACCTCGCCCATCTCGGCGGGCAGCTCCTCGCCCACGACCGCATAGCCGTGGTTCTGGCTGGTGATGAAGGTGCGGCCGGACTCAAAATCAGTGACAGGCTGGTTGGCACCGCGGTGGCCATACTTCAGCTTCATGGTCTTGGCACCGGCGGCCAGAGCGCTGAGCTGGTGGCCCAGGCAGATGCCGAAGGTGGGGATGCCCAGCGCAAAGATCTGCTTCAGGTTCTCAATGACCTCCACCGGCTCGGCGGGGTCGCCGGGGCCGTTGGACAGCATGATGCCGTCCGGGTTCAGGGCAGCCACTTCCTCAGCAGTGGCAAAGGCGGGCATCACCGTTACCTTGCAGCCGCGCTTGACCAGGCAGCGCACGATATTGCGCTTGCAGCCGTAGTGCATCAGCACGATGTGGGTCTCGCCCTTCTCGTGAAAGACCTCGGGCTTCTCGCAGGTCACGCTCTTGACGGCATCCGTCACGGCATAGGCGCGGATGGTCTCCAGCAGCTTCTCCGTCTCGGCCTTGTTGGCAGGGTCAGCGGGGTCAAAGGTGGTCAGGATGGCACCGTTCATCACGCCGCTCTCCCGGATGATGCGGGTCAGGTGGCGGGTGTCGATGCCCTCGATGCCGATGGTATTGTTTTTCTTCAAAAAGCTGTCCAGCGTCTCCTCACAGCGCCAGTTGGAGGGGGTGGTGCAGGCCTCGCGCACAATGTAGCCCTTGGCCCAGATGCGGTCCGACTCCATATCGTCCTTGTTCATGCCGTAGTTGCCGATGAGGGGATAGGTCTGGGTGATGATCTGGCCGTAGTAGCTGGGGTCGGTCAGGGTCTCTTCAAAGCCCACCATACCGGTGGCAAAGACAACTTCGCCCACGGTAACGCCCTCAGCACCCACTGACTGGCCTGCAAAGACCATGCCGTTTGCCAAAAGAAGATAAGCGTTCATAGGTACTCCTTGTTTCAACACGGTTGTTGTCAAGTTACAGGGTCTGCTTGGCTTCCTGCTTCATCTTGCGGCTGCCCAGGTGCACCAGAGGCAGCTTGCCCTCCTTGCAGATGGGGCACTCCTCGGGTGCGTAGTTGGGCAGGTCCAGCTTCAGGGCGCTGGCCAGGATGGGAATGGGAGACGGAGCCTCAGGCTTGGTGCGGTCCACCACGCAGGTGATGCCCAGGCAAATGCCGCCGGCCTCTTCGATCACGCGCTTGGTCTCCAGGGAGGAGATGCCGGTGGTGACAACGTCCTCAGCAATGATGCACTTCTCACCCGGCTGGATGGCAAAGCGCTTCAGGGTCATCACATTGTCCACGCGCTCGGTGAAGATGGCGCGCTTGCCGGTCTGGCGGGCCAGCTCGTAAGCATAGACGATGCCGCCCATGGCAGGTCCCACGATGACATCCACATCCAGCTTCTTGATCTGATCGGCCACAGCCTTCATTACCTCGGCGCAGCGGTCAGGGTACTGCTGCAGGTAGGCCATCTGGCAGTATGCGCTGGAATGGCGGCCGGAGGAGAGCAGGAAATGGCCCTCCAGGAATGCGTCACAGCTCTTCAGAATTTCAAGTGCTTCACTCATTGTAGTTCTCCCTCTCTTTTTTATGAAAAATATCTTTTGAACGGTATTGTACCACGCTTTTGCAGCAATTGCAAATTTATGCACAAGTTTTCACTTTATACGCATAATCCGTGGTTATTCTGGTATATCAGCTCAATTATTCAGCATTTCGGGCGCAGCCGCGGATCTCCTCCAGCGTTTTCACGCCGTGGGCATCCATCCACTGTGCCATCTCGTCGGCAATGGTCTCCATGGCGCGGGGGTTGGCAAAGTTTGCCGCGCCCACCTGTACCGCCGTGACACCTGCCATGATGAATTCCAGTGCGTCACGGCCGGTGGCAATGCCGCCCAGACCCACCACCGGGATGTTCACGGCACCCACTGCCTGCCAGACCATGCGCAGGGCAATGGGCCGCACCGCCGGGCCGGACAGACCGGCAAAGATGTTGTTGAACACCGGCTTGCGCTTTTCCAGATCGATGGCGCAGGCCTGGAAGGTGTTGGTCAGGCTGATGGCATCCGCACCGGCGGCCTCCACAGCCTTGCACATCTCGGGGATGTTCTCTGCCTGGGGGCTCAGCTTGACCATCAGGGGCTTTTTGCAGGCCGCGCGGACCATCCGCACCACCTCACCGGCAGCCTCGGCCTTCACACCGTAGGCCATGCCGCCCACCTTGACGTTGGGGCAGGAGATGTTCAGCTCCACGATGTCCACTGCGCTCTCGCTCAGCAGAGCCGCACCCTCAACATACTCTTCCTCACTGTGTCCACCCAGATTGGCAATGGCCACTGTGCCGTATTTCTGCTTGAGCTCCAGCATCTCATTCAGCTCCACATCAATGAAGTGCTGAACGCCGGGGTTCTGCAGGCCGATGCTGTTGATGAGACCGGAGGGGGTCTCCCACAGGCGCTCACCCTTGTTGCCGTACTGGCCGTGCAGGGTCAGGCCCTTGCCGGAGATGCCGCCGATCTTGGAAAAATCGGCCAGTTCCTCGTACTCCACACCGTAGCCCACCGTGCCGGAAGCACCGATGACCGGGCTGTTCATCACAAAGCCCAGCAGGTTTGTTTTCAGGTCAGCCATCAGAAGAACACCTCCGTTGCATCAAAGACCGGGCCATTCTTGCACACGCTCTTGCCCTCGCCGCCCTTGGTCTCGCAGGTGCAGCCAAGGCAGGCACCAATGCCGCAGGCCATCTTCTTTTCCAGGCTCACGAAGCAGGGGGTGCCCTTTTCGGCACAGATCCGGGCAGCGTTTTTCATCATCACGGTGGGGCCGCAGATCAGCACGGCATCGTAATCTGCCGGGTCATACAGCTGGGTCACAAAGCCGTGGAAACCCACCGCGCCGGTATCGGTGGAGACCTTTACCACATTTGCGATGGAGCGGTACTCCTCCATGCAGTAAGGGGTATCCCGGAAGCCGAAGAACACGTCCGGCTTAACACCGGCAGCTGCCAGTTCCCGGGTGACCTGATACATGGGGGCGGTGCCAATGCCGCCGCCCACCACAGCGATCTTATGGTATTGTTCGGCCAGGGCCGGGATATCAAAGCCGTTGCCCATGGGGCCGGTCAGCTGGAAGGTATCACCGGTCTTCAGCTGGGCAATTTTGTGAGTGCCCTCGCCGATGACCTGATACAGGAACTCAATGGTCTGGGTCTCCGGCTCCCACTTGTGCACGCTGATGGGGCGGGACAGGAAGGGGGCCTCATCGGCACCCCAGGCACGCAGGGTAAAGAACTGCCCGGCGTGGGGGGCATGCTCCCGGTCAGGCCAGAGGGCACGCAGGAGCCGGATGTCCGGCAGGATGCTCTCATGGCTCAGAACGGTGGCTTCACAGCAGGCTGCACGCATGAGCAATGGCCTCCTTCATGTTCACACACTCGTTGTAAGCGGCCTCATCAAAGGCCACGCCGGGCTGCTTCTTGTAGGCCAGCAGGATGCCGCGGCTGGAGTTGACCACGCCGCCGTTGCCCTTGGTCAGGTACTGGGCAATATCCTCCGCCTTGCCGCCCTGTGCGCCGTAGCCCGGGATGAGGAAGAAGCTGTCCTGATACTTGGCGCGGATCTCGGTGGCCTCCTCGATGTGGGTGCCGCCGATGACCAGACCGATGGAGGAGTAACCGTGCTCGCCCATGTAGTCCTTGCCCAGAGCGTTCAGCTTGTCGCCCACCAGATCGTAGACGTGGCGGCCGTCTGCCAGCTTCTCATACTCAAAGTCCTTGGCACCGCCGTTGGAGGTGCGGCAGAGGACGAACATGCCCTTGCCCTGCTTTTCGGCATAGGGCAGGTAGGGGCTGATGGAATCCAGACCCATGTAGGGGGCCAGGGTGACGAAATCAGACTCGAAGTCGCCGGTGAAGTGGCCCATGGCGTACATCTCGGCGGTCTTGGCGATATCGCCGCGCTTGATATCGGCGATGACAGGGATACCGGCCTCGCGGACAGCGGCCAGGGTCTCGGCGTAGGCCTTCATGCCCTCCAGACCCAGGGACTCGTAGTATGCGATCTGCACCTTGTAGCAGCCAGCCACAGCCTTGGTGGCATCGATGAGCTTCTTGTTGAAGCGGACGATGTTCTCCCCCTTGGTCAGGGCGGTGTCCACAAAGTCAGCGGGCAGGTAGCTGAAATCAGTGTCCAGACCCACACACACCGGGCCGCGGGCTGCAACTGCTTCGTAAAGCTTGTCCATGTTTGTCATTGTCGGGTTCCTCCATACTCTCTTATTACGAATTAAACCTCTCAGTCAGCGCTGACGCGCTGCCAGCTCCCCTAGTAGGGGAGCCCTTGGCAAAGAGGTGAAGTGATACGTTCTGACTTTTACTCCTCAGCCTGATAGGTCAGCTTGCCGCCCTTGATGGTGGCATAAACCCTGCCGTAGAGCTGTGCACCATCAAAGGGGCAGTTATGGCTCTTGGAGTGCAGCTTTTCCTTGTCCACAGTGTAGGGGGTGTCGAGATCCACCAGCACGAAGTCTGCATCGTAGCCGGGCTCCAGCTGGCCCTTGGCAAGGCCCAGGATCTCTGCCGGGCGGGTGCTCATCAGGTGCACCAGCAGTTCCAGCGGCAGGCCCTCTTCCCTGCAGAGCTTGGTGTAGCAGACCCCAAAGGCGGTCTCGCTGCCCACCATACCGGCCATACCCTTCAGCTTGTCCTCCTCGGAGTGGGGAGCGTGGTCGGTGGCAATGGCATCCACCACACCGGAACGAATGCCATCGATGAGCGCCTGCACATCATCCGCAGTGCGGATGGGCGGGTTGACCCGGTAATCGCAGGTCTCATTGTTGAACCACAGGTGATGCGGGGTCACCTCGCAGGTCACGGGTGCGCCGCGCAGCTTGGCCATCTGGATGGCCTCCAGCGCGCCACGGGTGGAAACGTGGCACATGTGCAGCCTGGTCTGGTAGTACTCGCTCAGCCAGCAGTTGCGCACGGTCTCCAGGTCTTCAGCCAGCCGGTAATCCCAGGGGCTGATCTCCATATCCTCGGCGTGGCTCATCACGGTGATATCCCGCTGGGTGCAGATGGCAAAGGCCCGGGCCATGGTGGCGTTGTCCTGCACACCGTGGCCATCCTCGGTGATGAACTTCACGCTGGCGGGCAGGGTCTTGAGGTGGTCGATGGTCTTGCCGTCAAAGTTCTCGGTGATGGAAACAGTCTGGTTTACATCGCACAGGCCCACCTCGGCGGCCTTCTGCTCCACCATGGCTGCCTGTGCGGCAGAGGAGCAGACAGGCTTTGTGTTGGGCATCAGGTTGACAAAGGTGTAGCCGCCTGCGGCCGCAGCCATGCTTCCGGTAGCAATGTCCTCCTTATATTCAAAACCCGGGGTGCGCCAGTGGCAGTGCAGGTCCACAAAGGCAGGCAGCACGGTCAGACCGCCTGCATCGAGGACAGTCTCCCCCTCCCCGGCCAGTGCGGAAAGATCCTGACCCACGGCGGCGATCTTTCCGTCTTTCACGAAA
The DNA here is from genome assembly GCF_017377545.1 of Faecalibacterium sp. Marseille-Q4164. Lineage (NCBI taxonomy): Bacteria > Bacillati > Bacillota > Clostridia > Eubacteriales > Oscillospiraceae > Faecalibacterium > Faecalibacterium sp. Marseille-Q4164. Next base: position 12,890 of record NZ_JAFREJ010000015.1, read on the forward strand.
AGCTCCACCGGGCGGCCCGCAGCGTTTACAGCGTTGATGAGCAGCATATTCTTTTACCTCCCTGTTCGTATTTCGGATGGGCGGATGCGGGCGTTGCAGCCCGCGGACAGGCAAAAAAAAGAACTTTTCCACAAACGGAAAAGTTCAAAAAGCGAAAAAAGGAAACACGGAACCCACCGCAAAAACGGCTGCAAACTGCTTTTTCAGTTCAGCGTTCATTTTTGACAGCATTCGTCCGCTTCTCCTTTTCCTTCGCATTTGTTTTCGTTATATTTTATCATAGAAACGCAAAATGTGTCAATGCTTTCTGTAAGATTCCTGTGTGAAAAGGTTTTGGCTGTATCTCCCGGAATTTTGGCTACTCTACCGAAAACCCGTTTCCCGCCCCATAACCCCTGCGCAGAGGGGGATTTTTCTCCGTTAATTCCTACCAAAGTACTGTACATTGAAGTTTGCATGTGTTATTATAGTATCTGTCAAAAAGAGAGAGCCGCACCGAGGCGGCTGAACAAAAAGGGAGGGTTCCCCACATGAGCTTATTGGAGGACGCACGGAACATCCAGCGCAAAGACCCCGCCGCACGCAGTGTGCTGGAGGTCATCCTGCTGTACCCCGGCTTCCATATCCTGGTCTACCACCGCATTGCCCACTGGCTGTATGAGCACGGGCACTTTTTCCTTGCCCGCTGGGTCAGCCAGCACGGCCGCCACAAGACCGGCATCGAGATCCACCCCGGTGCCCGGATCGGCAAGTGCCTGTTCATCGACCACGGCATGGGCATCGTGTTCGGTGAGACCACCGTGATCGGCGATAACTGCACCATCTACCACGGCGTGACGCTGGGCGGCACCGGCAAGGACACCGGCAAGCGCCACCCTACCCTGGGGAACAATGTGCTGATTGGCGCGGGCACCAAGGTGTTGGGCCCGGTGTATATCGGCGATAACGCCCGCATCGGCGCAGGCAGCGTTGTGCTGCGCAACCTGCCCGCCAACTGCACCGCCGTGGGCGTGCCCGCCGAGGTGGTGCGCATCAACAACAAGGCCGTCAACCCCGCCGATGACCTGGACCAGCAGGATCTGCCGGATGTCATGGCCCAGCGCCTCACCGAGCTGGACCGCCGCATCAGCAGGCTGGAAAAGGACGCACAGGGGGATGTTCCCCCCAGCATCCACGAGGTCATCCAGAAACAGCAGCACTGAACCTCTCGGTCCCACTTTGCGTGCCAGCTTTCCTCATAGGGGAGCCGCTGGCATGGCGGTACTATCCGCAAAAACTGCACAAAGCTTCTGCAAAACGAAAGCAGCTGCGCTCCGCACACACGGAACGCAGCTGCTTTTCTGTTATTTACAAGGAGTTGCCACCAGTTCTTTGACCTTTTGTGCCGCTGCCGCCACCAGCTGGCCGATGGGCTGGTCGGGCACGCCCACCACGATGTTCTCACAGTGGTTGATGGGCACCAGCACCCGCCGGGCAGGGCTCTGGCAGACTGCCGCTGCCATGGCGGGGGTGATCTCGCCCAGCAGCGCGTCAGCGATCACAATGCCGATGGGCCCCACGATGATATCCGCGGTGCGGCAGTTCACGACCACGGCGTTCTCGCCGGTGGCGGCGCGGACCGTCCCCGCCTTGAGCATGGCCGAAGTCGCAAGGCTGTTGGTGCCCACGGCGGTCAGCCGGGCTTCCGGGCAGGCGGCAGAGATGGCCGCCACCAGCTGGCGGCCCAGACCGCCGCCCTGGCCGTCAATGACCAGAACGTTCATCAGAAGTCGATCTCCTCCAGCCGCAGCAGGGCGATGATGTAGATCTTCAGGGCCTCCAGCAGCTTATCGATGGGAGCTGCCTCGTTGGCACCGTGCATCGGGCCGCCGAACTCAGGCAGCACCATGTCCTCGTGCTCGGGGCCAAAGCTCACCGCATAGGGGAAGTGGCGGGCATAGGTGCCGCCGCCCATGGTAAAGGGCGTGGCATTCTCGCCGGTGACCTCGTTGTAGGTCTCGATGCAGGCCTTGATGGCGGGGGTATCGGCTGCGATATAGAAGGGCTCGGCACCCTCGGCCTTCTCCAGAGAAGCACCCGTGCCAATGGCAGCTTTGATCTGCTCCTTCATCTTCTCGGCGTTGGTGCAGGTGGGGTAACGGCTGTCCATGGTCTGGACGATCCGGCCCTCCCGCATGAAGATGCGGCCGCCGATGATGGTCAGGGGGCCGAAGGGGCCGTCGGCGCAGTCGATGCCCAGGCCGGTGCCTGCGGTGGAAGCGTGCAGCTTTTTCAAGGCTTCCAGATAGGCGCGCTCTGCATCGTTGCACAGACCGTTGTCCAGCAGGTAGTTCACCACCAGACCGATGGCGTTGACCGTGCCCTCGGGCATGGCGGCATGGCCGCTCTTGCCCCAGCCCCGGATACGCACCCCATTGCCTTCCGGCTCCAGCGTAATGTTGGGGGCATTTTTCAGCTTGGTGATGTCAGTCTCCACCAGTGCGCTGGCGCGGTCGGGGACTGCATTGTTGGCAACGCCGCCCTCGAACTCCTTGATCTCACCGTTGCAGACCGGGCTGACCAGCTCCGCACCGAAATGGCCCTTCTCGCCGTTGCACACCGGGAACTCTGCATCCGGGGTGAAGCAGAACACCGGGGCCGGGTAGTTCTTGAGGTAGTATTCCACATCGTTCATGTGGGTCTCTTCGTTGTCGCCAACCATTGCGCGGATGGGATACCGCAGGGAAACGCCCTCCTCCTTGAGGAACTTCAGGGCGTACAGGGTAGCCACCATGGGGCCCTTGTCATCGGCTACACCACGGCCGATCATCCAGCCGTCCCGGATCTGCATCTTGAAGGGGTCCTGGCTCCAGCCGTTGCCCACGGGCACCACATCCACATGGCAGATGGTTGCCAGATACTTCTCGGGGTCTGCACCGGCCAGCTCGGCATAGCCGATGTAGTTCTCGCAGTTGCGGGTCGCCAGACCCATGCCTGCAGCCAGCTCCAGCGTCTTGTCCAGCGCCGCGCGGGGGCCCTCACCAAAGGGAGCTTCCTCGGTCGGGGTGCCCTCCACACTGTTGATGGCCACCAGCGCCGCGATGTCCTCCAGAATCTGCTCCTTGTTCGCCGCAATAAAGGCGTCGATCTTCTGATTCAATGCCTGATCCATGATTGCTTCGTCCTTTCTTTGTCGTAACGACACGTTACTGTTTATTGTAACACACTTAAAGCGCTTTTGCCAGCCTTCGGCAGCCTGCTTCTGTACGAAACCTCTCCGTCATCATCGCGATCGCTCGATGCCACCTCTCTTAATAGGAGAGGCAGGACTTGGCTCCCCTGCCAGGGGAGCTGTCGCGGCGAAGCCCGAATCTGTCACACTGCAAACAGGCTGCTGGCCGCGCCCAGCACACCGGCGCTGGCCAGGCCCATGATGATGCCCGCCAGCAGCACACCGCCCATGCAGGCAATGAGAACATCCTTGAACTTCATGTCCAGAATGGAGGCTGCCAGCGTGCCGGTCCAGGCACCAGTGCCGGGCAGCGGGATTCCCACAAAGAGCAGCAGGGCAACGGTCAGGCCCTTGCCGGCCTTTTCCTCCAGTTTGCGGCCGCCCATTTCCCCCTTGGTGATGAAGAACTTGCACACCGGCCCGATGACCGGCTTGTGGTAGCCCCAGATGAGGAACTTGCGGGCAAACAGGTAGATGAAGGGCACCGGCAGCATATTGCCGAACACGCAGACCAGATAGGTGGGCAGGGCGGGCAGGCCCATGCCCAGCCCGATCGGAATGGCACCGCGCAGTTCAATGACCGGCACCATCGAGACAAAAAACACCATCAGATAATTCTTGAGCATCCAGTTTTCTCCTTATCATAAGACCATGATCGCAACGGCTTACAGGTCGATGACCAGCTCCACCGGGCAGTGGTCGGAACCGAACACCTCGTTGTGGATCTCGGCGGCGGTCACCTTGTCGGCGATGCGGTTTGAAACGATGAAATAATCAATGCGCCAGCCCGCGTTCTTTTCCCGGGCGTGGAAGCGGTAGCTCCACCAGCTGTACTTCACCTCGTCCGGGTGGACAGCGCGGAAGGTGTCGGTAAAGCCCGCCGCCAGCAGCTCGGTCATCTTGGCCCGCTCCTGGTCAGTGAAGCCCGCGCTCATCCGGTTGGTCTTCGCATTCTTGATGTCGATCTCGGTGTGGGCCACGTTCAGGTCACCGCAGAGGATGACCGGCTTTTTCGCGTCCAGCTCCAGCAGGTAGGCCCGGAACGCATCCTCCCAGGTCATGCGGTAATCCAGCCGCTTCAGGCCGTCCTGGCTGTTGGGCGTGTAGCAGTTGACCAGATAGAAGCCGGGATATTCCAGCGTCAGCACCCGGCCCTCGTGGTCGTGCTCCTCCCTGCCGATGCCGGTGGTCACGGCCAGCGGGGCCGTCTTGCACCAGCAGGCCGTGCCGGAGTAGCCCTTTTTCTCGGCAGAGTAGGTGTACTCGGTGTAGCCCTCGGGGGCAAAATCAGCCTGCCCCGGCTGCATCTTGGTCTCCTGCACCGAGAAGATGTCGGCATCCAGCGCCGCAAAACTTGCGGCAAAATCGTGGGTCAGGCAGGCCCGCAGGCCGTTGACGTTCCAGCTGATCAGTTTCATATCCTGTTCCTTTCTTATGCCTGATATTTTGTTTTCCATGCGCCGCTCTTCATGCGCGCCACAAAGCAGATGACACGGCAGACCCAGTCAATGACCATGGCGATCCAGACACCCACAGCGCCCCAGCCCATCCTGACACAGAGCAGGTAGCTGAATCCCAGCCGCCAGATGGCCATGCTGAGCACAGAGACCACCATGGTAAATTTCACATCGTTGGCCGCGCGCAGAGCGTTGGGCAGAACAAAGGAGGCCGGCCACAGGAACAGGCCGCTGCCTGCGTGGATCTGCACCAGCAGGATGGCCAGCGCCATGGTCTCGCCGGAGAGGGCGTAGATGCCCACCAGCGGCTTGAGGAAGAGCAGGATGCCGCCGTTGAAGATCCCCATAGAGATGTAGGCCCAGAGCAGCAGCTTGCGGGTGTAGAAAACGGTCTGTTCATTGTCCCCTGCGCCAACGCAGCGGCCCACCACCGTGATCATAGCCAGACCAATGGCCTGCCCCGGGATGCAGCCCATGCCGTCCAGATTGTTTGCCACGGCGTTGGCAGCGATCTGCACGGTGCCGAAGGTGGAGATCATGCTCACCACCAGAATGCGGCCCGCCTGGAACAGGCTGTTCTCAAAGGCGGACGGGATGCCGATGCCCAGGATGCGCTTTGCCATCCGGCCATCCAGCCGGACCGTTTTGGGCACGGTGAGCATGTGGCCCTTCTGGTAGCAGCGGTTCAGGATGAGCACCGCTGCCACGGCACGGGAGAGGACGCTGGGCCAGGCAACACCGTCCACGCCCATACCCAGCACAAAGATGCAGACCGCATTGCCCACGATGTTGATGATGTTCATCAGGATGCTGATCTGCATGGAGATTTTGGAGTTGCCCATGCTGCGGAAGAGTGCCGCACCGGCATTGTACATGGCCAGGAACGGGTAGCTGACCGCCGTGATGCGCAGGTAGAGCACACCGGCCTCCAGTACGTCGGCATCGATGCTGCCATAGCACAGCCGGATCATGGGACGGGCCAGCACAAAGCAGAACACCCCCACACCCACGCCCAGCAGAGCGCTGAGCAGGATCAGCTGACCCGAGCTTGCGTTGGCGTGCTTCTGCTCCTTTGCACCCAGATACTGGCTGACCACCACCGCGCCGCCGGTGGCCAGCGCCGCAAACAGCACGATGATGAGGTTGTTGATCATATCCACCAGGCTGACACCCGAGATGGCGGCTTCGCCGCAGCGGGAGACCATCATGGTATCGGCCATGCCCACCGTCACGGCCAGCAGCTGCTCCACCAGCAGCGGCCCCACCAGCCTGAACAGGTCACGCTGGCTGAACAGCGGGGCCCGCCCGCCAAAGCACGGAGCCTTGTTTTGTGCAATCGTATGTTCCATTCTCTTCCTCGCTTCTTCCCGCACCTTTTCTGCCCTTCCGGGCCACAGAGCGTCCTTTTCTCATAGATGTATCCATCATAACACAGCCGCATCCTGTTGTAAAGAATCAGCTTCTGCAATTCCGAACCTCTGCCCCGGCCCGTGCTTGTTTCATCACTTTGCCAAACACATCTCCCCCGTTTTTGTGCGTTGTGACAAAATTACATTTTTTGCTCGAACAAGAGAACTTTTTTCAAAAAAGCTCTTGTATTTTTCTGTGAAAAGTGTTATCTTGTATCCAACAGGAGCGCCAGTTGGATACAAAGCGAAACGACGCGCTTTCCTCTCCGATACTCCTGTTGTTCATCCTTCTATTATTATGCTATTTTCTTCATTTACCTTCTTATCATTTACCCTGTCCTGAAAAGGACAAACAAAAAACGCTTCCCCACCTGCACGGGGGAGCGTTTTTTGTTTGTCTGCCGCCCACCATAGAAAAGCGCCCTGCACCTTTCACGGTACAGGGCGCTTTGCGTTTCAGTTTTACAGCGCTGCAACAGCGGCCTTGAGCTCATCCACGCGGTCGGTGTTCTCCCACTTCACGCCCAGATCCTCGCGGCCCATGTGGCCGTAGGCGGCCAGCTTGCGGTAGATGGGCTTCCGCAGGCCGAGGTCACGGATGATGGCGGCGGGGGTCAGGTCAAAGACCTTCTCCACTGCCTGCTCGATCTTCTCATCGGCCACGGTGCCGGTGCCAAAGGTATCCACCATGATGGACACAGGCTTTGCCACGCCGATGGCGTAGGCCACCTGCACCTCACACTGCTTGGCCAGACCGGCAGCCACGATGTTCTTGGCCACCCAGCGGGTCGCGTAAGCGGCACTGCGGTCCACCTTGCTGGGGTCCTTGCCGGAGAATGCGCCGCCGCCGTGGCGGGCGTAGCCGCCGTAGGTGTCAACGATGATCTTGCGGCCGGTCAGGCCGCTGTCACCCTGCGGGCCGCCCACAACAAAGCGGCCGGTGGGGTTGATGTAGTACTTGGTGTTCTCATCCAGCAGCTCGGCAGGGATGGTGGCCTTGATGACCTTCTCCATGATATCGGCCCGGAGCTGCTCCATGGTCACGTTCTCACTGTGCTGGCTGGAGATGACGACTGCATCCACGCGGATGGGCTTGTTGTTCTCGTCGTACTCCACGGTCACCTGGCTCTTGCCGTCCGGGCGCAGGTAATCCAGCTCGCCGCTCTTGCGCACCTCGGTCAGCTTCTTGGCCAGCTTGTGGGCCAGGCTGATGGGCATGGGCATCAGCTCAGGGGTCTCATCGCAGGCATAGCCGAACATCATGCCCTGGTCACCGGCACCGCCGACCTGGTCGTTGGTGCCCAGTGCGATATCGGGGCTCTGGCCGTCGATGTTGGAGATAACAGCGCAGGTGTCAGCGTCAAAGCCGTACTTTGCGCGGGTGTAACCGATATCAGAGATGACCTCGCGGACGATCTTCTGGAAATCGACATAGCAGTTGGTGGTGATCTCGCCCATAATGTGGACCAGACCGGTGGAAGCGCAGGTCTCGCAAGCCACGCGGGCATCGGGATCGTGGGTCAGGATCTCGTCCAGGATAGCATCGGAGATCTGGTCGCAGATCTTGTCAGGATGTCCCTCGGTGACGGACTCAGAAGTAAACAGGTGTCTTGCCATAAATTTTGTCCTCCATGTGTGTGGTGAATCTTGCACAGCTTCATACACGTCCATCAAGTTTGCGCAAACAAAAACGCTCAGAACCGAAGCTCTGAGCGTTTGCACTCTTATCTTTCGGTTTCCCGCAGGATTTGGCACCTTATGCTTTCGCACAGGTTGTCGGGCTTCACAGGGCCTGTCCCCTCAGCCGCTCTTGATAAGTCGGTATTCAGTTGTTTTCTGAAAGATATCTTATCATCTCTTCGTCAGATTGTCAAGAAGAGTATCACTCTTTTTAGACATCTCAACGAAATTGATTAGGATTCTCCCCCAGGAGTACGCTCTTAATACCCCTTTGCCTGTTCGCCGTTCAACAGCTTGACCGCGCGGGAGGTGCCCAGACGGTCTGCGCCCAGAGCGAGGAACTTTTCCATATCCTCCACGGTGGAGATGCCGCCGGCAGCCTTGACCTTGCAGCGGCCATGCACACCCTTGACCATCAGCTCCACATCGTGGAAGGTAGCGCCTGCGGTGGAGAAGCCGGTGCTGGTCTTGATGTAGTCAGCGCCTGCCTCGCAGACGATGTCGCACATCTTTTCCTTTTCCTCGTCGGTCAGCAGGCAGGTCTCAATGATGACCTTGAGCACCTTGTCGCCCACGGCCTGCTTCACAGCACGGATGTCCTCACGGACTGCATCGTATTCCTTGTTCTTCAGGCGGCCGATGTTGATGACCATGTCCACCTCGGCAGCGCCGTTCTCAATGGCAGTCTTTGCCTCAAAGGCCTTGCTGGCGGTATCCATGGCACCCAGAGGGAAGCCCACCACGCAGCACACCGGGATGCGGCCCGCCATATACTCAACCGCCTGCTTTACATAGCAGGTGTTGATGCAGACGGATGCGGTGTGGTTGGCAATGGCCTCATCACAGATGGTCTGGATCTGGGGCCAGGTGGCCTCAGGCTTCAGCAGGGTATGATCGACATGGGAGAGGATTTCTTCACGGGTCATATTATTTTCCTCCATCAATTCTTGCTGGCACGGCGGACCTTTGCCATGCCCACAGCGCTCAAGGCAATTGCCGTTACGGATGCGGTGGCACCAATGATGCCCAGAACAAGACCGGAAACCAGGAATGCAAAACCTTTCAGACCACGTTTCATAATACCGTACCTCCATTGTTTTGTTACTTAAAACTCCCTCAGTCACCTTCGGTGACAGCTCCCTCTGAGAGGGAGCCTTGTCGGCAAATGCAAGGCAATGCCTCCCTCCCAGAGGGAGGTGGCTGCACCGTAGGTGCAGACAGAGGGAGTTATTTCTTCTTAAAGATGATCAGCTTGCTGAACACATAGTTCAGCACAATCACCAGTACATTGGAAAACACTTTCACCACCATGCCCCACAGTGACTGGAGGTCTCCGGTGACAAAAATTGCCGTGGGGCCATCGGCACCGCCGATGACGGCAATGGCTGCGCTGGAATCCGTTGTGTGGACCATTGTGGATGTGATGCCCATCAGCGTTTCGGGGTTCAGGTGGGTGAACACGCCCGTCAGCAGTCCTTCCATCCACGCAGCACCCTGCGCGGCCATCAGGTTGCCGCCGATCATCATAATGGCGGCATCCAGTACCATGGTACCCAGACGGCAGGTGACAAATGCACCAAACTCCTTTGCCATCGCTCTGCCTCTGGTCTTGCTGTTGAACACAAAGGCCCGGTTGGTGGCGTAGGCAAACAGGATGCAGAGGATGTTGTCCAGCACATTGCCCCAGCTGTTGGCGGCGGTGTAGCCGAACAGCCTGTTGAACAGGGCGTACAGCACAATATTCAGCAGGGTGGTCAGCACGCCGAAGATCAGATAGGAGATAACCTCCCAGTGCTTCTTTAACCAGTTAATCATACCGTCAAACCTTCCTCATTCAGTCCAAAGTTCCCGGTTTTGCCAAGGGCTCCCCTATTAGGGGAGCTGGCAAAGCCGCAAGGCTTTGACTGAGAGATTTAACAAAAACAGCCCCGCCGCCGTTACCCGGCAACGGGGCTGTAGTCGCATTGTGTCTGAAACTCAGCGAACCACGGACTGATTACTCAGCGTCGTCGTTCAGCAGAGCCTTCATGGACAGGCTGATGCGCTTCTTGTCGAAGTCAACATCCAGCAGCTTCACATCGACCATATCGCCGACCTTCAGTGCGTCGGAGACCTTCTCAACGCGATCATTGCTGATCTCGCTGATGTGGACCAGACCGTCAACACCCGGCAGGATGCGGACAAATGCACCGAACTTGGTCAGGGACACGACCGGAGCATGGAAGGTGCTGCCGATGGGGTAGTTGTTCTTCAGCTGCTCCCAGGGGTTGTCCTCAGCCTTCTTGTAGCCCAGAGAGACCTTGTGGTTCTCGGTGTCGATGTCCTTCACATACACTTCGATGGTGTCACCAACGGAGACAACCTCGGAGGGATGCTTGATGCGGTTCCAGCTCAGCTCGCTGATGTGGCACAGGCCGTCCACACCGCCGATATCGACGAATGCACCGTAAGAGGTCAGGCTCTTGACAACGCCGGTGTAGGTCTTGCCCACCTCAACATTTGCCCAGAACTCCTCACGCTTTGCCTTGTTCTGCTCAGCGGTGACCTTGTTGATGCTGCCGACGATCTTGCGGCCGGAGCACTCGGTAACGACCAGCTGGACATGCTGGCCAACCAGAGCAGTGTAGTCCTCGTCACGGCGCATCGTGGCCTGAGAACGGGGAACGAACACCTTAACACCCTTGACGTTGACGACAACGCCGCCCTTGTTGAACTCGGTGACATCGCCCTCGACGACCTCGCCGGATTCAGCAGCCTTGGCGATCTCTTCCATGCCCTTGCGAGATGCGAGCTTCTTGCGGGAGAGCTGGATAACGCCGTCCTGGTCCATAACCTTCTCGACGATGAGGTCCAGCTCATCGCCAACCTTCACCAGGTCTTCGACCTTGGCGGAGGAATCATCGGTCAGCTCGCTCAGCTTGACAAAGCCGGTCTGCTTGGCTCCGATATCCACCTGGATCTCGTTGGCAGAGATGCTGGTCACGATTCCTTTCACAATACTGCCTGCATGAACACGCTTCTCCTCGGATGCGTTCAGCATCTCCTCGAAGCTCATGCTGTCATTGATTTCTGCGCTCATACTGTTAAGTACCTCCTCAATAATAGACGATGGCGTTGAAGCCCCTGCTGTTACGCCCGCCGTTTTTACATCTGCAAACCATTCCGGCCGAAGTTCGCTCGCTGTCTCGACCGTCACGGCTTTCGTATGCTTTGCGGCGACCTGTACCAGCTTTTGGGTATTGGAAGAATGATGACCGCCAATGACAACAATGATGTCGCATTGTTGGCTGAGGTCTTCCGCTTCCTGTTGCCTCGCCCACGTCGCATTACATATTGTATCAAAAATTCGGGCGTTTGTATAGGCTTTTTTGAGAAACTCCGAACTTTCTTGCCATTTTGTTACCTGAAATGTGGTCTGTGCAACCGCAAAAATGGGCTTTTGGGGGTCAGAAGGGCCTTTCCAGGCCTTCAGCTCGTCCAGATCGCTGAACACAAATACCTCTCCCCGGGTATGGCCCACGATGCCCTGCACCTCGGGGTGGGCAGCATCACCGGCCACCAGAAGCACCGCGCCCTCGGCCTCGGCCCGGGCGGCAATGCTCTGGATCTTCTTCACAAAGGGGCAGGTGGCATCGTGGTAAACAAGGCCGCGCTGCTCCAAAGTATCATAGATGGTGCGGGGCACGCCGTGGCTGCGGATGATGACCTCGTACCCGGTGGGGATATCGTCCACGGTATCGGCCACCAGCGCACCGCGCCTTTCCATATCGGCCACTGCCTGCGGGTTATGGATCAGCGGGCCCAGCGTTGCCACCTTATGGCCCTCGTTCAGCAGATTGTAGGTCAGCTCCACCGCGCGGTTCACGCCAAAGCAGAAGCCAGCGGTTTTGGCAAGACGAATTTCCATAGCGTTTCTCCTTCTCTAAACCTCTCAGCCTCGCATTCGCTCGGCAGCTCCCCCAATAGGGGAGCCAAGTTTACGCTGTTGTTTTCTTGCCTCCCCTACCAGGGGAGGTGTCACCGAAGGTGACGGAGAGGTTCTCACTTCAGCTGTTCCCAGGCATCCAGCAGTGCCTGCTTATTGGCCCGGAGCACCTTCATATCCCGGCGGCTCTCCATGGCGAACTGGGCGGCGGGCATCGGCTCGCCGTAGATGACGTTCACCCGGCAGAACAGCCGCATCTTCCCGTCCGGCGTATCGTAGCGGATGCGCACCGGCACCACATCCACCCCAGCCTGCGCCGCAATGACAAACAGGCCGCTCTTGGGCGGCAGGAGCCTGCCCTCTTTTTCGCGGGTACCCTCCGGGAAGATGAGCAAAGTCTCCCCCGCCCGGCAGGCCTCCACGGTCCGGTCAATGATCTCCAGCTCCTCCTTGGTGCCGCGCACGCAGAGCGCGCCGCAGCAGCGGAAGAACCAGGTGAGCAGGGCGTTGATCTCAAACAGCTCCTTTTTGGCAAAAACGAGCATCCGCCTGCCCCAGAATCGGCTGATGACGATGAACACCGGGTCAATGGCTGAAACGTGGTTGGGGGCAATGATGCAGCCTTTGGTCTGCACCTTGCGCAGGTTCTCGCGGCCAACGGTATGGACCCGGAAGCCGATGTGGAACACCAGCCAGGCCAGCGGCAGCAGTATGTAATATAGTACCATTTAATTAACCTTTTCTGCAATAATCTTTTTCATCGCCGCAAGGCTCTGCTCAAAGTTGAGGTCAGAGGTATCCAGCAGCACTGCATCCTCGGCCTGCTTCAGGGGGGCGGCGGCACGGTGGGTGTCCTGATAGTCCCGCTGCTTCACATCAGCCAGCACATCCTCAAAGGCGACCTCCATGCCCTTCTGCTGGTATTCCAGCCAGCGCCGTCTGGCCCGGGCTTCGGGGGCGGCGGTCAGAAAGATCTTGACAGTGGCATCCGGCAGCACCACAGTGCCGATATCCCGGCCATCCATCAGGACGTTCTGGGTCTTGGTCATGCCGCGCTGCAGCTCCAGCAGGAAGGCGCGGACTTCCGGGTTGGCACCCACGGCAGAGGCGGCCATGCCGGCCTCCTCTGTGCGGATGGCGGTGCTCACGTCCTCACCGTTCAGATAGATATGCTGCTCCCCGTCAATGCAGTCCACCCGCAGGCCGATCTCCGGCAGCAGGGTGTTGACCGCCGCATTGTCCTTCGGGTCCACGCCCTTGCGCAGGGCATACAGGCCGATGGTGCGGAACATGGCACCGGTATCCACATAGATGTAGCCCATCTCTGCGGCCAGCCGCCGCGCCAGGGTGGATTTGCCTGCCCCCGCAGGGCCGTCGATTGCAACTGAAACCATTTGGGATTCTCCTTTATTTATATAATAAGTATTTTATCATCGGTCAAGCTCTGCTCTGTCCAACCTCTCAGAGGTGATTTGCAAAGCTCTGCGCCGTACAGAAAGCGATCTGCAGGTTGTAGCCGCCGGTATAGGCATCCACATCCAGCACCTCACCTGCAAAGTAAAGGCCCAGCGCCTTCTTGCTCTGCATGGTCCTGGGGTCCACCTCCCGCACGGACACGCCGCCGGAAGTGATGACCGCATGGGCCAGGTCGCCCCGGGCATCGATGGGCACGTTCCAGTGCTTCATCAGGCGCACCAGCTCCCGCTTCTGCTCCCGGGTGATCTGGTTGGCCTTTGTGGCAGGGTCAATGCCCCAGCGTGCCACCATGACCGGCTGCATACTGGCAGGCAGCAGCTTGACCAGCGCCCCCTGGGCGGCATGGTTGGCCAGCAGGGCAAAATCCCGGGTGATGCGGTCATAGAGCTGCTCCTCGCTCAGGGCGGGCTTCAGGTCGATCTCGGCGTGGTACTTGTGCTTTTTCATATCGCCCAGATGGCTGGACGCGCTCAGGGTCAGCGGGCCGCTGATGCCAAAGTGGGTGAACAGCATCTCGCCCTGCTCCTCAAAGATATCCTTGCCATCCTCAAAAAGGGTCAGGGTCACATTTTTCAGAGCAAGACCCATCATCTTTTTGCAGTCCGGGTCATGGCTGACCAGACTGACCAGACTGGGCACCGGCTCCACAAGGGTGTGCCCGGCCTGCCGGGCCAGCCGGTAGCCGTCACCGGTGGAGCCGGTGGTGGGGTAGCTCACACCGCCGGTGGCCACCAGCACGGCATCGGCCCGGTATTCTTTCCCGGAAGTCCCCCGCACACCGACACAGCGCAGGGCAGGCCCGGCTTTTTTCTTTTTGGGATGGCGCGGATTTTCCGGCACGGCAGGGGCGGCTTCCGGCTCCGGAGGCAGCTCTTCCAGAAGCAGCTTTTTTGCCCCGTCATAGACGATCTCCGCGTCCTGTGCGTAGCGGAGCAGTGCCTGCCGGATCTCTTCGGCTTTGTCGGACACCGGGAACACCCGGCGGCCGCGCTCCACCTTCAGCTCCACGCCCAGGCTCTCGAACAGCTCCATGGTCCTGGCGGGCGGGAACGCCCCCAGCGAGGAGAACAGAAAGCGCGGATTGGTGCGGACATGGTGCAGAAATTCCTCTGCGGTGCAGTCGTTGGTCACATTGCAGCGCCCCTTGCCCGTGACCAGGATCTTCTGACCGGGCTTGTCGGTATGCTCCAGCACCGTTACCTGATGCCCCTGCCGCACAGCGGCCCCCGCCGCCATCAGCCCGGCCGCACCGGCCCCCACGATCAACACCTTTGCCATTCTGGTTCCTCCCGCAATTCACTGCCTGTCGAAATTTGTTCTAGTTTATCATACCAGAATCGGCCCGCAATTGCAATCTGCATTCCTTTGGAAAAGCACAGAAAAGCGGCAGACGGTCGTGTCTGCCGCTTGGGGTCACTGCATCAGTTTTGCAGGGTCAAGATAACTGTCGTCCTGCTTCACTTCCAGATGGATATGGCTTTCCTCGGCGCATTCACAGCTGACGCTGCCCACTTTGCCCAATGTCTGCCCGGCACTGACCGTCTCGCCCTCTTTCACCGCCGGGTTGGCCACGCCGCAGAGCCGCCAGACACGGCCCGCACTGTCCTTGATCGCCACAGTGGGGCCCCAGCTGCCATCGGAACCGGCCAGCACCACCGTGCCCGCCGTGGGGCTTTGGACGGCAGCATCCTTTGCGCAGGCATAGTCGATGCCGTTGTGGGTGCGCCAGTCGCCCAGGGTCTTGTTGTAGACCAGCTCATCGCCGCTGTATCCATTGAGCACCCTGCCAGAGACCGGCTGCGTGGAAGCAGGCGCTGCCGAACTGCTGGCAGGCGAGGATGCACCTTGCAGCGCGGATGGTTCGCGCACCGAGCCAGAGCCAGCCTGCGGCGCAGAGGAGGCCGAAGATGCACTCCGCGATGCCGAGGAGGCCGCCTTGGGCACATTGCTTACACTGTTTGCGGCGGGTTCGGTCGGCCATTCCCATGTTGTTTCGTCCTCCTGTGGCGTGGTGGTGGAAAGCCCCTCATCGATGCCGGGGGCCGTGGATGTGCTGTCCGGTGTCTTCAGGCCAGAAAGGTTCTTGTCCAGCTCGTCGCGCACGGTGCGCACCGCCCAGACCCCCGCCGCCGCTGCCGCCACCAGACAGGCCAGCAGTGCCAGCGCAAACCCTTTGTCCCGCAGAAATTTCCTGATCTGTTCCATGTTCGTTACTCCAATCCGTCATGGTTTCGCTTGATTTTCTGATTGCAGTATGCGATTCCGGAACCGGGTTTATACACATTTTATAAAAAGAAAACCCTCTCCGTCAAAGCCTGAGGCCTTGACGGAGAGGGCTGAAATACACAGATCAGCTGCGGCGGCGGTTGTTGCCCATCAGGCGGACAACATACAGGAAGATGTTGATGAAGTCCAGATACAGGGTCAGCGCGCCATAGATGGAAGCCTTTTCGGCCATCTCAGCATCAGCGGAGTAGTAGCTGTACATCTGCTGCAGCTTCTGGGTATCGTAAGCGGTCAGCAGCATGAACACCACCAGACCGATGCCGCAGTAGAGCACCGAGCCGCCAAAGCCAAAGCCGAACAGCATCCCCACAAAGCCGGTGATGATCATGGCAACCAGAGCCATCATCAGGCGGGGGCCCCAGCCGGTCAGGTCCTTATGGGTGGTGGTGCCGTAAACAGCCATCAGCCCGAAGTAGAGGGACGTTGCCAGCAGCGCCATGATCAGGGTGCTTGCCGAGAAAACAAGGAAATAGTAGCTCAGCACCATGCCGTTGAGCAGTGCATAACCGAAAAAGGCCGCGCGGGCAGCTCCCACCGACATGGTCTGCACCCGGGAGCTCAGCACGATTACCAGCGCCAGCTCCGCAATGGTCAGCACAAGATAGAGCGAATCGACCAGATAGATAAGCGAGGTCGTCGCAGTGAGATAGGCCATGGCGAAGGTGATGAGCAGGCCGCAGGCCATCCAGCGGTAGGTGCGGGTCATATAGTCCGATGCGCTCATCGTGGGCTCCGCATAGCCGCGGTCATAATTTCTGTAATCCATTGTGGAACTCCTCCAGTCTTTTTGCCGGGGCGGGCATTCCGCCTTGCTCCGGTCTACGTTTTATAGTATACTGCATAGAAATGAACGTTTCGTGAAAAAGGCTGTGATATTGTATGTCTCTTGGACTTTATCTGCATATTCCCTACTGCTTTTCCAAATGCCGGTACTGTGATTTCTATTCTGCCCCCGGCCAGCGCGGCGTGCCCACCCAGTATGTGGATGCCCTTCTGCGGGAGCTTGCCCGCTTTGCGCCGGAAGCGCCTCTTCACCCGGACACGATCTATTTTGGCGGCGGCACCCCCAGCCTGCTCTCCCCTGCTGATGCCGCCCGGCTCATTGCGGCGGCAGCTCCGGCACCCGGGGCGGAGATCACGCTGGAGGCCAACCCTGAGACCGTGACCGAGCAGACCCTGTGCGGTTTCCGGGAAGCTGGGGTGAACCGCATCTCTTTCGGGGTACAGTCGGCCCGGGACAGCCAGCTGAAAACGCTGGGCCGCCCCCACACCGCCCGGCAGGCCCGGGCTGCCTTTGCGGCGGCACGGCGGGCGGGCTTTACCAACATCAGCGGCGACATTATGCTGGCCCTGCCCCATTATACGCAGGCCGAGTTTGACGAGACACTGGAGCTCATTGCGGAGGGCGGGGCAACGCACATCTCCGCTTACCTCTTAAAGATCGAACCGGATTCCGCCTTTGGCAGGCACCCGCCCGAGGGTCTGCCCTCCCCCGACGAAGCAGCAGACTTTTACCTCTACGCCGTGGAGCACCTGGAGCACCATGGATACCGGCAGTATGAGATTTCGAACTTTGCAAAGCCCGGCTATGAGGGCAGGCACAACCTCATCTACTGGGACTGTGGGGATTACCTCGGCCTTGGCCCGGCGGCGCACTCCTGCATGGGCGGCAGACGATTCTATTACCCCGCCGACACCGAGGCCTTCCTGAACGACAAAGCGGCCCCCGTCATGGACGGAGGCTGCGGCGCAGAGGACTATCTCATTTTACAGCTGCGGCTGCGCAAGGGGCTGGATCTTTCCGCCTATAAGGCCCGCTACGGGAAGGAGTTTTCCACCGCCCAGCTCGCCTTTGTGAAAAACTGTGTAAAGTCCGGCTATGCCACCTTCGATGGCAGCACCCTTGCCCTCACCCCCGCCGGTCTCATTGTGCAGAACAGCATTCTGGCGGAGCTGCTGTGACTTTTGCTTGACAATTTACGTTGAAACGTATATACTGGAATTACAAAAGGTGCTGCCCTCCAAACGGCTAGCTCCTTACGTTACTCGTATCAAAAAAGATTGACCGATTTGCTTGGGGAAGCATAGATGGCGGTCAGTCTTTTTTGTTTTTATATCTTTTGTCGTCATGGCTGATTTTCCATGTGATGTCAAAAACACCATATGCTACGCTGGAAACAAATGTCAACAGCAGCAGCACTTCTGACAAAGTCATGCGCATTCCTCCTTTCGCCGAAGCGTCGGGATTGTGCGCCCAAAAAAGCCGCCCTCCCGATGCCTGTTTACCAGTAAGTAAAACCTTTGCGGTTCGGTAAGGAGCGTTCAGCCGCCTACGTTTAAGGCAACACCTGATGACAGCTTAAAAGCTGTATTTTCAGGATATCATATTTTCTGACAAAATACAATCACTTACGTCAGGTCAATGATCCTCCACCCCAGCTCCCGGATGGCTTCCCGGTCATGGGTAGCCAACAAAACAGCCCGTTCGCCGCGGCGCTCTTTCAGGAGCGCTGCGGCTTTTTTCATGGCCTCCGGGTCCATGCCGGTGAAGGGTTCGTCCAGCAGCAGGGTGTCGCACCCGGCCCAGAGAGCGCGGAGCAGGGCCGCACGGCGCTTCTGCCCGCCGGAAAGCTTCCGGGCAGGCAGGGCAAGCGCCTGCTTATCATATCCAAATCGTTGAAAATCAGACACGATTTGCGTTTTGTATTGTGTTTTTCCCTCCGGAAGCACCAGTTCCACGTTCTGCACGGCGGTCAACTGCGGGCAGAGCCGATCCTCCTGAAAGACAGCGCCGACCCGTCCCACGCCCT
Source organism: Faecalibacterium sp. Marseille-Q4164 (assembly GCF_017377545.1). Taxonomy (NCBI): domain Bacteria; kingdom Bacillati; phylum Bacillota; class Clostridia; order Eubacteriales; family Oscillospiraceae; genus Faecalibacterium; species Faecalibacterium sp. Marseille-Q4164. The sequence continues at coordinate 31,144 of NZ_JAFREJ010000015.1, forward strand.
GCACCGTGCCCGAATCCGGCACTTCCAGCCCCATCAGGATGCGGAGCAGGGTGGTCTTGCCCCAGCCGCTGGGTGCCCAGAGAACGGCAGGCTCCGCAAGGGTCAGATCCAGATCCTCAAAGAGCGTTTTTTCTCCAAAACGTTTTGTTAATCCGCAAATTTCCAGTTTGTTAATCATTTTTCGTCATATCCTCTCCCAACACGCGGGCCACCGCCTTGTCCAGCAGGGCCAGAAACAGCTTTTCAAAGCCTGCGCTCAGCAGGATGATGACAAACGTCCAGGCGAACAGCTCCCCGGTAGAGAGTGTGATCTTTGCCCGGTAGAGGGCATCTCCGATGCTGCCATCGGGCAGGCCGATGACCTCGGCGGCCACACCACTCTTCCAGCAGATGCCCAGCGCCACGCTGCACCCCTGCCGGAAGGCCGGCAGAATAGCGGGCAGCCAGATGGCTTTGACCCGCCGGGCCAGCGGCAGGTGGAACACCTGTGCCATTTCCAGCAGCTGCACGTCCGCGCTCTCGATGCCGGTGCGCACGGCACTGTACAGCACGGGCAGGACCATCAGAAAGCTGATGAGGATGGAGAGCGACCGCCCGCTGACCCACACCAGCGCCAGAATGATGAAGCTAGCCACCGGCGTGGCCTTAACCAGCTGGATGACCGGGGCCAGCAGCGTGTCCACCCAGGTCCAACGCTCGGCGGCAGCCGCCAGCAGAACGCTGACCACCACGCCCAGCGCAAAACCCAGCAGGATATGCCCGGCGCTGAACCCCACCCGCTGCCAGAAATCGGCCTGCGGCAGCAGCTCCATCAGGGTGCCCGCCGCCTGAATGGGCGACACCAGAAAGACCTCCTGCCCGATGGCCATAGCCGCCGCCTGCCAGACGGCCAGCCAGAACACCGCCGCTGCCAGCAGCCCTGTGCGGCGTTTTTTTGTCTGTTTCATTTTACCTGCTCCGTTCTCACTCAAAAAGAGCCGTGCAGCTGCACGGCTCTCCTTTTTATCGGTTTACTGAAAGCTGCGCTGGACGCTTTTCCAGAACACCTGGCCGGGCGTGGCCTTGGTGTAGTAGAAGTTTGCATCCGGCAGCTTGCCGCCCACTGCAGCGGGGGAAGCATCATACAGCACCTTGAGGTAGGCATTGACATCGGCCTTCATCTCGTCCCCCACACGGTAAACGATGTTGCACTGGGGCAGCGCCTTCTGGGCAATGGCCTTTTTGGCCACCACGCCGGTCTCCTCGCAGAGAGCCGCCGTGCCGGCAATATCTGTCTGGGCGGCCTTGATGCTCTTCTCGTAATCCCGCAGGAAATTTGCCACGATGTCCGGGTTCTCTTTGGCGTACTCGGTGCGGACAACGGTGACACCCGTGATGAGCTGGGTGTCACAGACCTTGTTCCACTCCTTGGTCAGATCCAGTACCACCCGCAGGCTGCTGTCCTTCAGCTGAGCGGCGGTCACATAGGGCTGGGGCAGAACGGCAATGGCATCCTTTTTGGAGGCGGCCATCTGGGCAGTCACCTCGGATGCCTCGCTGTAATACTCGATCTTCACATCCTTGTCGGGATCCAGTCCATTCTTGGTGAGCAGGTAGCGCAGAACATACTCCGGCGTGGTGCCCTTGCCGGTGGACAGGATGGTGCGGCCCTTCAGGTCGGCAAAGCTGTGGACGCTGTCGCCCTTTTCCACCACATACAGCACGCCCAGCGTGTTCACGGCCATCACCTGGATGCCGCCATTGGTCTTCTGGTAGAGGGTCGCGGCCAGATTGGCAGGGATGGCGGCCATATCCAGTTCACCCTTGATGAGCTTGGGCACGATCTCGTCCGCTGCACCGTAGAGCTGCAGGTCGTAGTGCTGGCTGGCCTTGCCGCTGCGCTCCATATCCAGCAGATTGACCAGGCCCATGGTGGTGGGGCCCTTCAGGCCCGCAATGCGCACGCCGCTTTTTGTTTTGGCGGCAAAAGCCCCGCAGGCCAGCAGGCTGATCATCAGCGCAGCCGACAGCAGCAGGGAGGTCAGTTTTTTCATCATGGTTCAGATTCCTTCCTCTCTTTGTTGTTCCAACCAGAAACAAAATTTGCAAATTTTGCAAAATCATTTGCTTTACGCGCTCAAGTTTACTATAATGGAGCTAAAAATACCGTTGCCCATGCAACGGAATTGCAGAAGGGCGGTGAGGGCCCGGGGAAAACCTCACGGAACTGACATGGAAAACTATCTGCCGCTGTTACAATCCACCTCTCTTTTTGCCGGGATCTCTGCCGGGGAACTGCGCCCCCTGCTCAGTGAGCTGGGGGCCTGCATCCGCAGTTATGGCCGGGGCGAGGCGCTGGTGCAGGCCGGGGCCCCCAGCCGCCGGGGCGGCGTTGTGCTGACCGGAAGCATCGAGGCCTACCGCCCGGCACCGGGCGGGGCACGGATCCCCATCACCCACATGGGGCCGGGGGGCGTGTTTGGTGACGTGCTGGGCGGTTCCAGCCTGGACAGCCCGGTCACGGTGGTGGCATCCGCCCCCTGCGAGGTCCTGCTCTTCCCCTACGAGAAGCTGCTCCAGCCGGACGGCTCCGCTGCCCGCCAGCGCCTGCTGCAGAATCTGGTGCGGACCATCAGCGATAAATATTTCCTGCTCTCCCGCCGGGTGGACCTGCTGGTGATGAAGACCCTGCGGGCCAAGGTCTGCGCCTACCTGCTCAGCGAGGCCGAGCAGCAGGGCAGCATGACCTTTACCATCCCCTTCTCCCGCATCCAGCTGGCCGATTACCTCAACTGCGACCGCAGCGCCCTTTCCCGGGAGCTGAGCCTGATGCAGCGGGACGGCCTGCTGGACACCTACCGTTCCAGCTTCAAGCTGCTGGAGCCGGAAGCTCTGCGGCAGATGATTCTATAAAAGGAAAGTGATTTATAACTATGTCTAAACCAATTCTCTGGATCGTGATCCCCTGCTACAACGAGGAGCAGGTGCTGCCCATTACAGCGCCAATGTTCCTGCAAAAGATCACCAGCCTCACCGAAAAAGGCATGATCAGCGACAAGAGCCGGGTGCTGTTCGTCAACGATGGTTCCCGCGATAAGACCTGGGAGCTCATCTGCAGCTTTGCAAAGCAGGATGCGCATTTCATCGGCATTTCCCAGAGCCGGAACCGGGGCCATCAGAACGCCGTGCTGGCGGGCCTGATGGAGGCCCGCGCCAACAACTGCGACATCACCATCTCCATTGACTGCGATGGTCAGGATGACATCAACGCCATGGACGAGATGGTGCAGAAATATCTGGACGGTGCCGAGGTGGTCTACGGCGTGCGCAGCCGCCGGGACACCGACACCTTCTTCAAGCGGTTCACTGCCGAGGGCTTCTACCACCTGATGAATGCCCTTGGTGCGGATATCGTGTTCAACCACGCCGACTACCGGCTCATCAGCGGCCGGGTGCTGGACAGCTTTGCCGACTACAAGGAGGTCAACATCTTCCTGCGCGGCATGGTACCGCTGGTGGGCTTTAAGAGCGAGCAGGTGTTCTACGAGCGGCACGAGCGGCTGGCCGGTGAGAGCCACTATCCCCTGCGCAAAATGCTGGCGCTGGCCTTTGATGGCATCACCAGCCTTTCCAACAAGCCCATCCGGCTCATCACCGGGGCAGGCATCGTGGTCAGCCTCATCAGCTTCATCGGCGTGATCTGGGCCATCGTGCAGGCGGCCATGGGCAGCGTGGTGGCCGGCTGGGCCTCCACCATCTGCATCGTCTGCTTTGTGGGCGGCGTTCAGCTGGTCTGCCTGGGTGTCATCGGCGAATACATCGGCAAGATCTATATGGAAACAAAGGCCCGCCCGCGCTACATCATCTCGGAGCGCACCTGGGCCCCCTATGAAAGGAAGTATCACGGATGAGCAAACAGAGCTGGCGGGGCAGCACCCTGCTGAACCCGGAACCGCCGGTGCTGGTCTCCTGCGGTGGGCTGGAGCAGCCCAACCTCATCACCATCGGCTGGACAGGCACCATCTGCACCCAGCCCAGCATGGTATCCATCAGCGTCCGCCCCGAACGGTACAGCCACCACCTCATCAAGGAGAGCGGACAATTTGCTATCAACCTGCCCACTGAACAGCTGGTGCGTGCGGTGGACTGGTGCGGCGTGAAGAGCGGCCGCGACAACGACAAGTTTGCCGCCTGCAAGCTCCATGCCGCACCGGGCAGCGTTCTGACCGACTGCCCCATCCTGGAGGAGAGCCCGGTCAATCTGGAATGCAGGGTCACGCAGGTCATCCCGCTGGGCAGCCATGACCTGTTCCTGGCCGAAGTTGTGGCCTGCGATGTGGATGAGAGCCTGCTGGACGAAAACGGCAAGCTCTGCCTGGACAAGGCAAAGCTGATCGTGTACAGCCACGGCGAGTACCTGAGCCTGGGCAAAAAGCTGGGCACCTTCGGGTACAGCGTGCGGAAAAAGAGACCCGGAAAACGGAAAAAATGATCTGACCTGCAAAAGGCGGGGCATCAGTGCAGTAATCTGATGCCCCGCCTTTTTCTGTTTTGTTCCTTTCCCCCAACAACAAAAAGCCCCGCCGGCAGAGGGAATTGCCAGCAGGGCTCCGGTAATGTCAATAGGAACTCAACTTGGTTCTCCGATCAGGAGAGCTGTCGAGCGGATACGAGACGGAGTGGTTTAATCCTCCGCACCCTCATCCAGGTTGCCCAGCTTCTTGGCCTGCTCCACCACAGCGGGCACCAGCATCTCGGGCAGGATCTCGTAGCGGGCAAACTCGGTGGTGAACCAGCCGCGGCCCTGGGTGATCTGCCGGATAAAGGTGGTGAAGTTGCTCAGCTCAGCCAGCGGGACCTCGGCAATGACGGTCTGCATGCCATCCTCATCGGGTTCCATGCCCAGCACGCGGCCGCGGCGCTTGGTCACATCGCCCATGATATCGCCGGTGTTGTCGTTGGGGACATGGGCCTTCAGGGTATGGATGGGCTCCAGAATGACGGGGCCTGCCTCGGGCATTGCAGCCTTATAGGCCAGCTTTGCAGCCATGATAAAGGCCATCTCGGAGCTGTCCACGGGGTGGTAGCTGCCATCCAGCAGGGTAGCCTTCAGGCCGACCACAGGATAACCGGCCAGCACGCCCTTTTCGGCGGCAAGGCGGACACCCTTTTCCACAGCCGGGAAGAAGTTCTTGGGCACGCTGCCACCGAACACCTTTTCCTCAAACACGACCTGCTCGCTGTCACAGGGCTCGAAGTTGATGACGACATCGCCGAACTGGCCGTGGCCGCCGGTCTGCTTCTTATGGCGGCCCTGCTTCTGGCAGGCCTTGCGGATGGACTCACGGTAGGCAATGCGGGGAGTTTCCAGACCGATCTCCACGCCGAACTTATTCTTCAGCTTGGCCTTGACCACATCCAGATGCTGCTCACCCAGGCCACCAATGATCTGCTGGTGGGTCTCGGCGTTATTGATGTAGCTCAGGGTCGGATCTTCTTCCATCAGACGGGCCAGCGCGCTGGAGATCTTGCCCTCGTCGCCCTTTTTGGCCACGGTGACTGCCATGAACAGGCTGGGCAGCGGGAAGGTAGCGGCAGGCAGCTTGACCACGCGAGAAGCATCGCACAGGGTATCGCCGGTCTTTGCGCTGACCAGCTTTGCCACAGCGCCGATATCACCGGCACCGATGCCGTCGGTCTCGACCTGCTTCTTGCCGATGACGGTCAGGGGCTTGCTGATCTTCTCAGTCTCGCCGGTGCGGGCGTTGACCAGAGCAGCGCCGCCGGTCACCTTGCCGCTGATCACGCGCAGGTAGCTCAGCTTGCCCACGAACGGGTCAGCCACAGTCTTAAAGACATAGGCTGCGGTGGGCTCGGTCTCATCACAATGCAGCTCCACAGGCTCGCCGCTGGCATTCTCGGCCAGGATGGCGGCATCGTGCTGCGGGCTGGGCAGGAGCTTGTGCATATTGAACAGCAGCATATCCAATGCCTGCTGGTTGACGGCGCTGCCGCAGAACACGGGGGTGATCAGGCCGTCCTTAACGCCCTTGCGCATTCCCTCAACGATCTCCTCGGTCGTAAAGGGTTCACCGCCGAAGAACTTTTCCATCAGCTCATCGTCGGTCTCGGCAATGGCCTCGCTCATAGCCTCGATCAGGCCCTGGAAGCGGTGGCCGATATCGGGCAGCTCCACCTGGATCTGCTTGCCGCTCTCATACTTGAAGGCTTTCTGGCTGAACAGGTTGATGTAGACAGGGGTGCCGTCGTCCAGCTTGGCGGGCACAACACAGGGGCAGACGGTGGAGCCGAACTTGATCTTCATCTCCTCCAGGATCTTGAAGTAGTTGGCATTTTCCAGGTCGCACTTGGAGATGAACACCATGGTGGCCTTGCCGTTCTTGCGGGCCAGCTGGAAGGCTTTCTCCGCGCCCACGGTCACGCCGCTGCGGCCGGAAACACACACCAGCACGCTCTCGGCAGCGCGGATACCCTCATACTCACCTGCCTCAAAGTCGAACAGGCCCGGCGCATCGATCAGGTTGTACTTGATGCCTTCGTACTCCACCGGCACCACGGATGCCGACAGACTTGCCTTCCGCTTTGCTTCCTCAGGGTCAAAGTCCGAAATCGTGGTGCCGTCCTCAACACGGCCCATACGCTCTGCTGCGCCCGAAAAATAGACCAGTGCCTCAGTCAGCGTCGTTTTGCCGCTGCCGGCATGGCCTGCAATCAAGATATTACGGATGTTGTTGCTTGCGTATTTCATATCGGTTTTTCCCTCATTTCCGCCGCACGGAGCAGTCTCTCCGTTTTTGTGGCATATTTTACAAAGATAATACCACACTCAAAATGATTTTCAAATAGATTGTCCGAAATTTTCTTTCATCTGCCCGCCAAACTTCCCGGGATTCTTTTGTGCATTTTGACCGGATGCGCGCAAAATCGATTGCAGGACGTGGGTTGGCATGGTACAATAGACCCAATGAAAGATAGAGGGAGGCACTTTGCCATGAAACGCACCGATTACATCAACTGGGATGAATACTTTATGGGCATCGCCCTGCTCACCGCCATGCGCTCCAAGGACCCCAGCAGCCAGGTGGGAGCCTGCATCGTCAGCCCGGAGAACAAGATCCTCTCCCTGGGCTACAACGGAATGCCCATTGGATGCGATGACGATGCCATGCCGTGGGAGCGCGAGGGCGACCCGCTGGACACGAAGTATATGTACGTCTGCCATGCGGAGCTCAACGCCATCCTGAACAGCGCCCACAACAACCTGAAGGGTGCCCGGGTCTACGTGACCCTCTTCCCCTGCAACGAGTGCGCCAAGGCCATCATCCAGTCCGGCATCTCCGAGGTGGTGTACTACGGCGACAAGTACCACGATTCCGATTCCAGCGTGGCGGCGCGGTTCATGTTCAAAAAGGCAGGCGTGCGCCTGACCGCCTACACCCCCAGCGGGCGGAAGGAACTGCTGGAGCTGTGATCAAACCTCTCAGTCTCGCATCCGCTCGACAGCTCCCCTAGTAGGGGAGCCTTTGGCAGTACCAACTAAGTTCCCGGTTTTGCCAAGGCCTCTCCTACTAGGAGAGGTGGCATTGCGCAGCAATGACGGAGAGGTTTCTCCCAAAACTTTCCCTTGAAAATACAGTTTATTCGGTATATAATAGAACCATCTTATCGAATAAATATACATTTTGAATTGCATAGAGAGGAAAGTATACAATGAGTCTGAAAAATCGCAGTTTTCTGAAGCTTCTGGACTACACCCCTGCCGAGATCGAGGAGCTGCTCGATCTGGCCGCTGACCTGAAGGCCAAGAAAAAGGCCGGCATCCGCCACAATGAGCAGCTGGCAGGCAAGAACATCGCCCTGATCTTTGAAAAGACCTCCACCCGCACCCGCTGCAGCTTTGAGGTCGCCGCTCACGATCTGGGCATGGAGGTCACCTACCTTGACCCGTCGGGCAGCCAGATCGGCAAAAAGGAATCCATTGCCGACACCGCCCGGGTGCTGGGCCGGATGTTTGACGGCATCGAGTACCGCGGCTATGGGCAGGAGATCGTGGAAGATCTGGCCCATTACGCCGGTGTTCCGGTCTGGAACGGCCTGACCAACGAGTTCCATCCCACCCAGATCCTTGCCGACTTCCTGACCATCCGGGAGCACTTCGGCAGCCTGAAGGGCATCCATTTCGTCTACTTCGGCGATGCCCGCTACAACATGGGCAACAGCCTGATGGTGGGCTGTGCCAAGATGGGCCTGCACTTCACCGCCTGCGCCCCCAAAAAGTATCAGCCGGATGCCGCCCTGATCGCACAGTGCCAGGCCATTGCCGCCGAGACCGGTGCCACCCTGACCTTTGAGGAGGATCCCGCCAAGGCCGCTCAGGGTGCCGATGTCCTTTACACCGATGTGTGGGTCTCCATGGGTGAGCCCATCGAGGTCTGGGCCGAGCGCATCCACGACCTGGCCCCCTATCAGATCAATCAGGAGTTGATGAATATTGCAGGCCCCAAGGCCGTGTTTATGCACTGCCTACCCGCCTACCACGACCACAAGACCGCTGTGGGCAAGGAGATGGGCGAGCGCTTTGGCCGCGATGCCATGGAGGTGACCGATGAGGTGTTCGAGGGCCCCCAGAGCATCGTCTTTGACGAGGCCGAAAACCGGATGCACACCATCAAAGCCGTGATGGCGGCTACGCTGGGCTATCAGAAGTAACTGCGTCTCTCTCAGCACAATATGCACAGGCCCGGTCGTTCCCGAACGATCGGGCTTTTTGTTTCTGTCTCCCTTTCTCGGTCTGCCGGAGGCTCCCCTGTAAAGGGTCCTGGCCGCGCGGGAAAATTTTCCATTCTCCGAAAGCGTTGCAATTACAGTTGAAAATCCGTTGCAAAACCCATATACTAAAAGGGTAATGCACTGGAAAAGGAGGGAGACTATGGGCGGAGGACATCTTTCCCGGCCGGACTTCGGGATGCCGCAGCCGGACCCGGACCACCCGCTGACCGAATTCTATCTGCTGCTGCAGCACGGGCTGGACAAGGCGGGTGTTTTCCACCTGCCTGCGCTCTATGCCAGCTTCCGGGCACCGGCCCGGCGCATCTATGCCGACGAGGCCGCCGGGTGCCTCACCCTCAGCGAAACGGCGGACGAGGGTGCTGTTCTGCTCTCTGCTCCCCGGAACCTCCAGCTGCTTTACAGCAGCCTGCATGTAGAGCCAGATGGCTCCCCCGCCGCCCTGCTGCTCACCGAGGAGTGTTCCCGCGCTGTCTGCGCGGTGCAGCTGCTGCCTCCCTTTGTCTGGGAGGACCCGCTGCCGCCCCTGCCGGATGTCCCGGCCGCTCTGACCCTGCAATTGACCCTGCAGGATGTGGAGGCCATCGACACCGACCCTGCCGCCCTTGCCCGCCGCCTATGCCAGACCACCCGGCAGAAGCACTGGCTGGCCCACCCCAAAGCAGATCTGTATCTTGCGGAGAAAATTGCCCTTTTCCAAAGGCTATATCGTTAATGCAATAATCCGTGCGCTTCACCCGTATATGGGGTGAAACGTCCCTTTGAAACAGTTGTTTCCACCAGCCCCGCCCGGGGCCGCAAAGGAGAGAAAGAGACTTATGGGACAGTTGACCAAAGACGAAGTTTTTGCGCTGGCTGTACAGCGATACAGCGACACCGTGTTCCGCGCCGCGATGCACAATTGCAGCTGCGCCGCCGATGCGGAGGACGTGGTGCAGGATGTGTTTGAAAAGCTCCTGCGCTACGAAGGCCGCTTTGAGAGTGAGGAGCACCTCAAAGCCTGGCTGCTGCGGGTCGCCATCAATCGCTGCCGGGATATCACCCGGGCCGCGCGCCAGAAGGACACCGAACTGGACGAAAACATTCCTGCCCCGGAATCCGGAAATGACAGCAGTGTGCTCGATGCGGTGCGCACTCTGCCGGAAAACTACCGCAACGCCGTGTACCTCCATTATTACGAGGGCTACACCGCCGCCGAGGTAGGCCGGATGCTGGGTGCACCCACCAACACGGTGCTCAGCTGGCTGCGGCGGGCACGCGCCCAGTTACATACGCTGCTGAAGGAGGAGATCGAAGATGAGGTGGTATGAATACAAGATGGAAGTGGACGATCTGCACGCTTCCGATGACCTGAAGGCAAAGCTGCTTGCCCTGCAGGCCAATGCCGCCGAGACACCCGGTGCCAAGAGCATCGCCATACCCGCGCCTTCCCCAACCCCCAAAAAACAGAAGAAGCCCCTCCGCTTCCCCGCCCGGCGCTGGGCCCAGTTGGCCGCCTGCGCGGCAGTCTGCGGGGTCTGCCTGTACGGTGCCGTGCATGCCTACGAATGGGAGGGGGTCACCCTGCTGGGCGGCGGCTCTTCCTCCAACTACTCTGCCGCCGCCACCAAGGCAGCCGCCCCGCAGGCCGCTGTTTACTCCATGGAGGACACCGAAAACGCCACCTACGGTTCTGCGGACAACGGTATCTCCTCCTTCAGCGCAGAGGACGGCTACCGGTCAGCAGACACTGCCACCGGCGGTTCCCTGCTGACCTCCGGCGAAGCGGAGAGCGATGCTTCCACCCGCACCGCCGACAGCGCCAAGATCATCTATACTGCCAACCTCACGCTGGAGACCCGGGATTACGATACCGCCCGTGCGGCACTGGATGCGGCCCTTTCTGACGCAGACGGCTATATGGAATCCAGCAGCGAGTACACCAACACCGACAGCACCCGAAGCGTCAGCCTGACTTTGCGGGTGCCCCAGGACAGCTACAAGAGCTTTCTGGCCGCCGCTGCCCAGTCCGGCAGCGTGACCTACCAGAACCAGCAGGCGGAGGATATCACCACCCGGTATATGGACACCGAGGCCCGGCTGGCCAGCCTGACCGCCCAGCGCACCCGCCTGCAGGAGCTGCAGGCCCAGGCCGACACCCTGGCCGACCTGCTGGAGATCGAGTCCAGCCTGAGCGATGTGCAGTACCAGATCGAGAGCTGGCAGAGCCAGCTGGACTGGTACAGCAATCAGGTCTCCTGCTGCACCGTCTATATCACCCTGAACGAGGTGGAGACCCTGACCCCCACCAGCACCAGCTTCGGCGCAAAGCTGCTGGCCGCCCTGCGCAATGGCTGGACCGGCTTCGTGTCCGGCGCACAGGCCGTGGCGGTGTTCCTTGTGGGCGCATGGCCCGCCATCCTCATCGGCGCGGTCTGCGGCGTGATCTACTACCGTGTCCGCCACCCCAGAAAGAAAAAGTAAAAAACTTTTCCAAAACCCTTGACATCCACCCGCCTCTGTGGTATTATACTTGAGCAGTCAGCGAACAGCTGATGCAGACAAGTAAATATCGCGGGGTGGAGCAGTCTGGTAGCTCGTCGGGCTCATAACCCGAAGGTCGTTGGTTCAAATCCGGCCCCCGCAACCACCAAGCATCTTGAAGTGATTCAGGATGCTTTTCTTTTGTCCCATTTCCCTTCCCTGCATCCCGCTGTACCCGGACACAAAAAAAGCTCCCGACGTTCTGCGCGTCGGGAGCTTTTGCTGTTATGCGGTCTTCCGGGTCACTTCAGCACCGCACCCAGGTTTGCACTGGTGACCATGCGGGCATAGCGGCTGAGCCAGCCGGTCTTGATGTTGGGTTCGGGCGCAACGTACTTTGCCTTGCGCTCGGCCAGCACCTCGTCGCTGACCTCCAGCGTGATCTTTGCGTTGGGGATATCAATACTGATGGTATCGCCCTCCTCGATCAGGCCGATGGGGCCGCCGGAAGCAGCCTCGGGGCTGACGTGGCCGATGGCCGCGCCGCGGGATGCGCCGGAGAAGCGGCCGTCGGTGATGAGGGCCACGGTTTTATCCAGCTTCATACCGGCCAGAGCGGAGGTGGGGTTGAGCATCTCGCGCATACCGGGGCCGCCCTTGGGACCCTCGTAGCGGATGACCACTACATCGCCCGGAACGATCTGGCCTGCGTAGATGGCTGCAATGGCGGTTTCCTCGCTGTTGAACACGCGGGCCGGGCCGGAGTGCTGCTGCATCTCGGGTGCCACAGCGCTGCGCTTGACCACGCAGCCGTCCGGAGCAATGTTGCCCCACAGGATCTGCAGGCCGCCGGTCTGGGAGTAGGGGTTCTCGATGGGGCGGATGGCCTTTTCGTTCAGGATGTGGGCACCCTTGATGTTCTCGCCCAGGGTCTTGCCGGTGACGGTGGGCACATCCAGATCCAGCAGGCCCTTCTTGGCCAGCTCTGCCTGCACGGCGGGGATGCCGCCTGCGGCATAGAGGTCGGGCATGTGGGTGGGGCCTGCGGGGGCCAGATGGCAGAGGTTGGGGGTCCTGGCGCTGATCTCGTTGAAGAGCTTCAGGTCGATGGGCACACCGGCCTCGTAGGCAATGGCCAGCAGATGCAGGACGGTATTGGTGGAGCAGCCCAGCGCCATATCGCAGGTCAGTGCGTTGCGGATAGAGCGCTCGTTGATGATCTGGCGGGCGGTGATGCCCTTGTTGACCATGTCCATGATGGCCATACCGGCGTGCTTTGCCAGCTGCAGACGCTTAGAGTAGACCGCCGGAATGGTGCCGTTGCCGGGCAGGGCAATGCCGATGGCCTCGCACAGGCAGTTCATGCTGTTGGCGGTGTACATGCCGGAGCAGCTGCCGCAGCTGGGGCAGCAGTTGCAGGTGCAGTCCTCCAGCTGCTCGTCGGTGATCATACCGGCCTTGTAAGCGCCCACAGCCTCGAACATCTTGGAAAGGCTGACTTCCTCGCCGCCGTAGCTGCCGGCCAGCATGGGGCCGCCGGAGCAGACCACCGCGGGCACATCCATGCGGACCGCGGCCATGACCATGCCGGGCACGATCTTATCGCAGTTGGGCACCAGCACCAGGCCGTCCAGCTGATGGGCCATCAGCATGGTCTCCACGCTGTCGCAGATCAGCTCGCGGGAGGCCAGGGAGTATTTCATGCCCACATGGCCCATGGCGATGCCATCGCAGACACCGATGGCGGGGATCAGGATGGGGGTGCCGCCCGCCATCTCCACACCGGCCTTGACGGCATCGGCGATCTTATCCAGATTCATGTGGCCGGGCACGATCTCGCTGTAAGCGCTGACCACGCCGATCAGCGGGCGCTCCAGCTCCTCGGGGGTGTAACCCAGTGCGTAGAATAAGCTTCGGTTGGGGGCCCGCTCCGAACCCTTGGTCACGTTGTCACTTCTCATGGTTTGTTCCTCTTTTCCTTATAACAAAAGACCCCCTCCCAAAGGAGGGAGCCTTTCTTAGTTTTAAAAGCAGCTTTGGGCTGAACTCCTTCCGTCATCGCTTGCGCGATGCCACCTCCCTCACGGAGGGAGGCTTCACGCTGCGGTCAGACAAAAGGCTCCCTCTTTGAGGGGGCTGTCGCCGCAGGCGACTGGGGGAGTTAATTACTTCTTCAGCCAGCTCATCATGCTGCGCAGCTCTGCGCCCACCTTCTCGATGGGGTGTTCGGCCTGCATCCGGCGCTCAGCCAGGAAGTGGACCTTGCGGCCGCCGTTGGGGCTCATCTCGGTCAGGAACTCGGAAGCAAAGGTGCCATCCTGGATCTCGGTCAGAACCTTCTTCATCTCCTTGCGGGTCTCCTCGGTGATCAGGCGCTTGCCGGTACGGTAATCGCCGTACTCAGCGGTGTTGGAGATGGAGTAGCGCATCTTGGAGAAGCCGCCCTCGTTGATCAGGTCAACAATCAGCTTCATCTCGTGGCAGGTCTCAAAGTATGCCATCTCGGGCTCGTAGCCAGCCTCAACCAGCGTATCGAAGCCTGCGTGGATCAGCTCGCAGACACCGCCGCACAGAACTGCCTGCTCGCCGAACAGGTCGGTCTCGGTCTCCTCCTTGAAGGTGGTCTGCAGGATGCCTGCACGGCCAGCGCCGATGCCGGAAGCGTAAGCCAGAGCGATGTCCTTTGCCTTGCCGGTGTAATCCTGCTCCACGCAGATCAGAGAGGGGCAGCCCTCGCCCTCGGTGTACAGGCGGCGGACGATGTGGCCGGGGCCCTTGGGAGCGATCATGATCACGTCAACGTTCTTGGGAGCGGTGATGGTCTTGAAGTGGATGTTGAAGCCGTGTGCAAAGGCCAGAGCCTTGCCCTCGGTCATGTAAGGTGCGACCTGCGTGTTGTAGATGTCGGCGCACAGCTCATCGGGCACCAGCATCATCACAACATCGCCAGCCTTGGCAGCCTCTTCGACTTCCATGACCTTGAAGTTGTCGTGGGTGGCGGCGAACTCGGAGGCCTTTGCCCAGTGGGCAGAGCCCTTGCGCAGACCGACAACAACATTCACGCCGCTCTCGGCCAGGTTCTCGGAATGGGCGTGGCCCTGGCTGCCGAAGCCGATGACAGCAACGGTCTTGCCGTCCAGCACGCCGAGGTTGCAGTCGGAATCGTAGTATTTCTTGATCGCCATGGTAGTAGTCTCCTTTTACTCTTTCCTGTTTTATTTTTATATTTTGATTTTTATGGAAAACTGAGAGATTATGCCTTACTGCGGGCAATGGGTCCCGGGCAGGGGCAGCTGGGCTGCCCGCACCTCCTGCGGGGGCTTCTGCATGTGCTGGTGCATCCCGCCGCGCTCCAGGGCGGTCACGCCGGTGCGGCACTGCTCAAGGATCTTGTAATCTGCCAGGATCTTGAGGAACGCGTCCACCTTTTCGGGGCGGCCGGTCAGCTCCAGCACCATGCTGTCGGGCGAAAAATCAATGATCTTTGCCTTGTAGATGCTGGCGATCTCCCGCAGCTCACTGCGGTTGTGGACATCGGCAGCCACCTTGAGCAGCAGCAGCTCCCGCTCCAGCGAATTCTCGTGATCCAGAACGAACACCTGCCGGGTCACTTCCAGCCGCTCGGTCTGGAGGATGAGCTGGCTCAGCGCCTTTTCATCGCTGGTGATGGTCACGGTGATGCGGCTGACCGCCGGGTCGTTGGTGGCGGACACCGTCAGGCTGTCGATGTTGAAGCCGCGGCGGCAGAACAGGTTGGACACCCGGGCCAGAACACCGCTCTGGTTGTCCACCAGCAGACTGATGACTCTGCGTTTGGATTCCATGGGTCAGTCCTCCTTATTCCATGATGATATCATTGATGTCGCCGCCGCCGGGGATCATGGGCAGGACCTTTTCGTCCTTGTCGATGATGCACTCGATCCAGGTGGGGCCCTTCTGCTTGAGGGCATCGGCAAATGCGGCCTGGAACTCGGGGAGGTTGGTGCAGCGGTAGCCCTTCAGGCCAAAGCCGTCCGCCAGCTTGACAAAGTCGGTGCGGCGGTGAGGGTCGGTCTGGGAGTAGCGCTTTTCGTAGAAAGTGGTCTGCCACTGGCGCACCATGCCCAGCACAGAGTTGTTGAAGATGACCGTGATGATGGGCAGCTCATAGCTGACAGCGGTGCAGGCCTCGTTGAGGTTCATGTGGAAGGAACCGTCGCCCGTGAACATGACCACCCGCTGCTCCCGGCCCAGCGCCATCTGCGCGCCGATGGCCGCGCCATAGCCAAAGCCCATGGTGCCCAGGCCGCCGCTGGTGATAAAGCCGCGGCTCTTGGTGTGGCGGATGTACTGGGCCGCCCACATCTGGTGCTGGCCCACGTCGGTGACATACACGGCCTCGGGGCCGCACTGGCTGCACACCTCGCCGATGACCTGATGGGGCATCAGGCGGGTGGGGTCGGACACAGGGTGGTAATCCTGCGCCTGCCACTCGTGGATCATCTTCATCCAGTCGGGGTGCTTCTTCTCCTCAATGAGGGGGAGCATCCCGCTCAGGACATAGCAGACATCACCGGCAATGGCAAGATCCACATCCACATTCTTGCCCAGCTCACTGGGGTCGATATCGATCTGGATGATGGTGGCATTCCTGGCAAAGGTCTTGGGGTTCAGGGCCACGCGGTCAGAAAAGCGGGTGCCCAGTGCGATCAGCACGTCGCAATCCGCAACCGCCCGGTTGGAGGTGTAGCAGCCGTGCATTCCGACCATGCCGATGTTCATCGGGTCACCGTAGGGCACAACGCCTGCGGCCATCAGGGTATAGGTGGCGGGGATCTCCGCCTTGTGGATCAGGTCACGCAGGGGCTGGCAGGAAGCCGCGCTCCGCACGCCGCCGCCAAAATAGACCAGCGGGCGCTGGGCCGCGTTGATGATATCGGCGGCCCACTTGACCTGCTGTTCGTCGTAGGTGGTCACGGTGCGGATCTGCTCCGGCTGCTTGGGAGTGAACTCACAGACAGCAGCGGTGACATCCTTGGGGATATCCACCAGCACCGGGCCCTTGCGGCCGCTCTGCGCAATGCGGAACGCCGCACGCATGGTGTCGGCCAGCTCTTCTACCTTGCGCACCGTGAAGTTGTGCTTGGTGATGGGCATCGTGATGCCCTCGATGTAGGCCTCCTGAAAGCTGTCCTTGCCCAGACCGGGGGTCGGCACATTGCCGGTAAAGGCGACCATGGGCACGGAGTCCATGTAGGCAGTGGCAATGCCGGTGACCAGGTTGGTGGCACCCGGGCCGCTGGTGGCCAGCACCACGCCGGTGCGGCCCGTTGCGCGGGCATAGCCATCGGCCGCATGAGAAGCGCCCTGCTCGTGGGCGGTCAGCACATGGTGGATGCGGTCAGAATTCTTATACAGCTCGTCGTACAGGTTCAGCACAGCACCTCCGGGGTAGCCGAAGATGGTGTCCACGCCCTGTTCGCAGAGAACTTCAACAAAAATTTGCGAACCATTTAACTGCATGGTAAGTTGCTCCTGTTCCTTTTCCTCTTACACTCTCAACAAAATTTCCCTCAGACACGTTACTTTTCGCATCTTGCATTCCGATTTGAACGTTGGGTCAATTATACTATAAATCGGGCCTTTGTCAATCGACGATTTGTAAAGTGAATCAGCCGAAAGATGAAGATAATTGAACACACCCTTGCTAAGCGCCTTTTCCAAGAGTATAATCAATTCTACACTGTTATAAAAATAAACAGCCTTCTGACCGGCCTGCCAATGGCTCCCCCTTTGGGGGAGCTGGCGCGGCGCGCCTGAGAGGGCAAGGCCGTTAAAAAGAGAGGATTTTCCTATGCAACTTCGTGAATGGAATGCCCGGCTCCACGGGCTTGTTGTCTTCCGTGCCCTGCTGGGCGACCCCGTTGTGGCAAAGCTGGCGGCGCTGACCGACCGGCTGGAAGCGGCTGACGATACCATCGCCCCCCTGTGCGATGCTGTGGCCGCCTTTGAAGCCGCCCTGTTCGCCCACACCACCAATCTGGGCGATTATCTTTCCAACGCCGTGCTGGAGACAGAGACCTTCTGTGTGCGGCAGGCTGCTGCAGGCCAGCTCTCCCCTGTGATGGAGGCCGCCCTGAACAGTGAGCTGAACTTTTTGCAGAAGCTCTGCGGCCTGACGCTGGACGCGCTGCTGGAAGCCGCCGACCGGCAGAACCGGGAGCTGGCGTTCCTGCCCCGTTGGGAGGCAAGGCAGCTCGACCTGACCGCCGCCTATAACCAGCGGATGCGGGAAGCCGGGAAGAAGGGCTACGGCATGTTTGCCAAGCACCATGTGTTCACAGTGGAGAACGGCCAGCTGGTGCCCGTGAAGTACCCCGACCCCCAGAAGCTCAGCGAGCTGCCGGGCTACGAGAAGGAGCGGGAAAAGGTCATTGCCAACACCCGCGCCCTGCTGGCCGGTTCCCCCGCCAACAATGTCCTGCTCTACGGCGATGCCGGCACCGGCAAATCCAGCACGGTCAAGGCCATTGCCAACGAGTATGCCGCCGACGGCCTGCGGCTGGTGGAGGTCAAGAAGAACCAGCTCTACCAGATCCCCGACCTGATGGATCAGCTGGCAGCCAACCCCCTCAAATTCATCCTCTTCATCGATGACCTGAGCTTCTCCTCCAACGACGATAACTTTGCCGCCCTGAAAGCCATCCTTGAGGGCAGCGTGGGCGGCCGGGCCCGGAACATTGCGGTGTACGCCACCTCCAACCGCCGCCACCTCATCAAGGAGACCCTGACCGACCGCACCGGCGACGATATCCATGAAGCCGACACCCGGCAGGAGCTGATGAGCCTTTCCGCCCGGTTCGGCCTGACTGTCACCTTCCAGCGGCCCGAGAAAGCCCGCTTTGCCGCCATTCTGGAAGAGCTGGCAAAACAACACCACATCCAGATGCCCATGGAAGAGCTGCTGGTCAAGGCCGAAGCCTTCGCCATCCGCGCCGGCGGCCGCAGCCCCCGCGTGGCCAAACAGTTCATCGAACAGTGCGAGAGCGGCGTGCAGAAATAATGTTTGCTTTTTCGTTTTTATGGATAAGAAAAAAGCGCTGTGCAGTGAAATGACTGCACGGCGCTTTTTGCTGTTTTGAAAGAAAACTGCCGCCGCAGGCGGCGGATAAGGCAATCAGAAAATCAAACGCGCTCGGCCACCAGCTGGAAGCCCTCTTTGGTGAGCTCCTGCCGGATCTGCTCGATCTGGGCATGGTCGCGGGTCTCCAGTGCCAGCTTGAGGAAGCAGCTGGAGATGGGCATGTTGGGGTCAGAGCCATCGTGCAGGACGGAGACCACATTGCTGCCGCAGCGGGAAACGATGGCGGCCACCCGCTCCAGCTGACCGGGCTTATCCTCCAGCGCGATGGTCAGGTTGGCCTTGCGGCCGCTCATCACCAGACCACGGGTGATGACGCGGTTGAGGATGTTCACATCGATGTTGCCGCCGGAGATCAGGCAGACCACCTTTTTGCCTTCGATGGGCAGCTTGTGGAACAGCGCCGCTGCCACAGGCACCGCACCGGCCCCCTCGGCCACCAGCTTCTGGTTCTCCATCAGGGAGAGGATGGCGGCGGCGGTCTCGTCCTCGCTGACGGTCACGATGTCGTCCACATATTCCTCGCAGAGCTGATAGGTCAGCTCGCCGGGGGTCTTGACCTGAATGCCGTCCGCAAAGGTGGCCACATTTTTCAGGGTCTGATACTTGTGCTCATGCAGGCTGCGGTACATGCTGGGGGCACCCTCGGCCTGCACACCATAGACCTTGACCTCGGGGCGCAGGCTCTTGATGGCAAAGGCCACGCCGGAGATCAGGCCGCCGCCGCCCACGGGCACGATGACGGCATCCAGATCGGGCAGCTGGTCAAGGATCTCCAGACCAATGGTGCCCTGACCTGCGATGACCTGTTCGTCATCGTAGGGGTGGATGAAGGTCATGCCGGTCTCGGCCTGCAGCTCCACGGCCTTGTCGTGGGCATCATCATAGGTGCCGGGCACCAGACAGACCTCCGCGCCCAGGCTCTTGGTGTTTTCCACCTTCATAATGGGGGCACCGTCCGGCATACAGACGATGCTCTTGATGCCCCGGCGGGTGGCGGCCAGAGCCACGCCCTGTGCGTGGTTGCCAGCCGAACAGGCGATCACGCCCTTTTCGCTCTCCTCCCTGGAGAGCTGGCTGATCTTATAATAGGCTCCCCGCACCTTGAAGCTGCCGGTCACCTGCAGGTTCTCGGTCTTGAGGTAGAGGCGGCAGTCCTTGGAGAGCTTGGGCGCTTCAATCAGGTCGGTCTTGCGGGCAACGTCCTTGAGCACAAAGGCGGCGTGGTAGATCTTATCCAGAGTCAGCATGACGATACTTCCTATCTTCTATCCTTGATTTTTGCATGTGAATATGCATCCCAGTATAAATTAGCAAAAGTATTTTGTCAAATGAACGTATTTCAACATTGCGTTTGCTGGGGTGACCGCCAATGGTTACGCCCGGGCAGGCGGCCCTGCAGCCTGATGCACGCTCCACCTGTGCCCATGCCGTGGGAGCGGTTTCCCATGACCCAAAACGCCCCTCTCCGGCATCCGTGAGACCGGAGAGGGGCGTTCTCGTTTTTAACCTTTCATCGGCACAAATCCGACCAGATCCTTCACGACCTCGCCGCCGATGATGAGCCCGGCCACCGAGGGCACAAAGGCGTTGGAGCCGGGGACCGAGCGCCGGACGGTGCACTTGCGCTGGGTGCCCGGGGGGCAGATGCAGTGGTTCTTGCAGCTGATAGAATCATCCTCGATGGGGGTCATGGCAGGCTCCTTGGAGTAGACGACCTTCAGGTGCTTGATCCGCCGCTTGCGGCACTCGGTGCGCATCACCTTGGCCAGCGGGCAGACGGAGGTCTTGTAGATATCCGTCACCTCAAAGCGGGTGGGGTCCATCTTGTTGCCTGCACCCATGGCGCAGATGATGGGGGTACCGGCCTCCTTGGCCTTGACCACCAGCGCGATCTTGCCGGTGACGGTGTCGATGGCATCCACCACATAGTCGTACTGGGTAAAGTCGAACTGATCCTGCGTTTCCGGGGTGAAGAAGATCTTGTAGGTGGTGACCTTGATGTTGGGGTCGATCTCGTGGATACGCTGTTCGGCCACATCCACCTTGTACTGGCCCACGGTCTTGCGGGTGGCCACGATCTGGCGGTTCAGGTTGGTCAGGCAGACCTTGTCATCATCAATGAGGTCCAGCGCGCCCACACCGCTGCGTGCCAGCGCTTCCACCGTGTAGCCGCCCACGCCGCCAATGCCAAACACCGCCACACGGGAATTGTGCAGCTTTTCCATTGCTTCCTTGCCCAGCAGCAGCTGGGTGCGGGAATATTGTTCCTGCATAGATACTTGCTCCTCCATTTTACACTGTGCCGTTCATTTTACCGGTTCGGCACAGCTGCTTCTGTTTTACTTTATCACTTTCCTGCAAAGCGCCTGAGCGGTTTATTCGACCGCCACAATCGTGCCGCCCCCCAGCACAACATCCCCCTGATACAGCACCACGGCCTGACCGGGCGTAGGGGCACGCTGGGGCTGGTCAAATTCCAGCCGGAACTTCCCCTCTCCTGCCGGGTAGACGGTGGCCGCCTGCTCGGTCTGGTGGTAGCGGGTGCGGGCCGTGACCCGCAAGGGCGCGGTCAGCTCCGGGATGGCGATCCAGTTCACCTCGTCGGCATAGACGATGCGGTCAAACAGGTTCTCCTCCGGGCCCACCGTAACGGTGTTGGCCTGCATATCCTTGGCGCAGACATACACCGGCGCACCCATGGCAAGGCCCAGGCCCTTGCGCTGGCCGATGGTATACCGCACCGCGCCATTGTGAGTGCCCACCTTTTTGCCATTCTCGTCCAGAAAATCACCTGCCGGGTAATGCTTGCCGGTGAAGTCCTCCATGAAGCGGGCGTAATCGCCGTCCGGCACAAAGCAGATATCCTGGCTGTCGTGCTTGCGGGCATTGATGAAATGCTGCTTTTCCGCGATTTCACGCACTTCGGCCTTGTGCAGCCCCCCCAGCGGCAGGCGCACATGGGCCAGCTGCTCCTGGGTCAGGTTATAGAGCACATAGCTCTGATCCTTGCCCTCGTCCAGCCCCTTTTTCAGCAGCCAGCGGCCGGTGGCCTCGTCCTGCTCCACCCGGGCGTAATGGCCCGTGACCACATACTCCATGCCATGGCTCTCAGCCCAGCGGAGCAGGTGGTCGAACTTCATATACCGGTTGCAGTCGATGCAGGGGTTGGGCGTGCCGCCCATCTCGTATACCCGGATGAATTTTTCGATGATCTTCTCCCGGAAGTCGGCGGTGAAATCCAGCACCTCATAGGGGATATCCATCGCAAAGGCCACCTCGGCGGCATCCTCGATATCCTTTTCGGAGCAGCAGGTGTGGAAACCAGACTGCCCCAGCGTCTCGTTGCGGGTGAGCCGCATGGTGATGCCGGTGCAGTCGTATCCTGCCTGCTGCATCAGCCATGCTGCCACCGAGCTGTCCACACCGCCGCTCATGGCGATGAGTGCCCCGGGGCGCTTCGTGTTCTGTGCTTCTGTCATATCGTCCCTCATTCAATAACACACTAAAACAGTAGCATAATACTACCGCAGCTTCTTTCTCTTGTCAAGACGCAGAAAATTGGGCCGCCGCAGCCAGCAGCGCGTCTTTTTCGTTGGGTGTCTGCCCGGTGATGACAGCCTCCAGCAGGGCGTTCAGCACCTGCCGCAGACCCGGGCCGGGTCTGACCCCCGCCGCCATCAGGTCACGGCCATTCACGGCCAGCTGACTCACCCGGCAGCAGGCATTTTCTGCTGTCAGCCGCTCTGCTTCGGCCCGCAGGGCAGCAAAGGCCCCGGTCTGTTCCGGATGCCGGGCACTGCAAAGGGCGGTCAGGCGCTGGATCGTCGGCAATTCATAGCGGCCCAAAAGGCGTTTGGCCATAAGTGTCTGGTCGGAGCCGGGCGTACCGGGAGCTTCCCTTTCCAACGCTGTCACCTCATCTGTGAGCGCGTTGGAGCATTTCAGTTTGCGCAGAGCTTTGCGGGCACCAGCTTCACCCAGCGGACAGAGAAGAGCCGCCAGCCGGGCGGGCACGTTCTCCACTGTTGGTTCGATCCGGTCGATGGTACGGCAGAGTTCCGCAAACCGTTCCGGCTGTTTTTCCGGTTCCAGCTCCGGCAGGACAACGGCCAGAACGGCGGGTTCCAGATAGCTTCCGGGCCGGGGTGCCGCCAGCAGCTTGAGCAGTTCTTCCTGGATGCGCTCCGCCGAAACGCAGTCCAGATGCGGCCCCAGTGCCCGGGCAGCAGCACCGGTGGCTGGGTCGATGGCAAAGCCGAACCGGGCCGCGAACCGGTAGAGCCGCAGGATGCGCAGCGCGTCCTCCTCAAAGCGGCGTTCCGGTTCCCCCACCGCCCGCACGAGATGAGCGGCAAGGTCGTCCCGCCCGCCAAAGGGGTCGATGAGCCCTTCCTCGGCGCTGTATGCCATGGCGTTGATGGTGAAATCCCGCCGGGCAAGATCCTCCCGCACATCCGGCACAAAGCAGACGGCATCCGGGTGGCGGCCATCGGAGTAGGCCCCCTCGGTGCGGAATGTCGTTGTCTCATAGAGCCTGCCGCCCTGCTTCACCGTCACGGTGCCGTGCTGCAGGCCGGTGGGGATGCACTTTTCCTCCCCGAACAGCGCCATCACCTGCTCCGGGCGGGCGCTGGTGCAGAGGTCCCAATCGTGGGGGTCCAGCCCCAGCAGGCTGTCCCGGACACAGCCGCCCACAGCGTAGGCCGCATGGCCCGCCCCATGGAGCGCATCCAGCAGCAGGGCTGCACCAGGGTCAAGTTTGATCGTTGTCATGTTGCTTCCTCGTCATATTGCAGGATGATCTGTTTGCCGTCAAAGCCGCACTCCGCCGCCGGGAATACCGCCTGCGCATTGGGCAGGGCGGCTTCCGGTTCAAGGATCATGGGCGAATAATGCATCAGCCAGAACCGGCGCACGTCAGCCTTTTTTGCAATGGCCGCACCCTGCGCAAAAGTGCTGTGCCCCCACTGCTTTGCCTGCGCCTCCTGCTCATTGTCAGGGTAGGTGGCATCGCAGAGGAAAAGGTCGGCGTTCTGCGCGGCCCGTTCCAGCGCCGGGCAGGGAGCGGTATCACCCGAGAACACGAACCGCAGACCCCGGCGTGCCGGGCCCAGCACATCCGCGGGAGCGACCACCGCCCCGCTTTCCAGCGGGATGCTCTGGCCCCGCTGGAGCAGTTTCCATGCAGGCACCGGAACGTTCAGTGCCCGGGCCTTTGCAGGGTCAAAGCGGCCTGCCCGGGGCAGGTCGAGCCGGTAGCCCCGGCTGGGCACCCGGTGCCGGGTGCGGAAAGGCGTAAGCTGCGCCCCCGCAGGCCAGCCGGAGGAAAGGGTGGTCAGGTCGATGGGATCTGTGTCCAGCTGCACAGCCCTGACCGGATACGGCAGCGGCCCGGCCAGGGTGCGCAGGGCGGGCCAGATTTCCCCCAGCCCCTCCGGGCCGTAAAGGGTCAGCGGGCGCTCCCGGCCCTGACAGCCCAGCGTCTGCAGCAGGCCCGGCAGGCCGAAGATATGGTCGCCGTGATAGTGGGTCAGGCAGATGGCGTCCAGCTTCATCAGGTTGACCCCGGCGCGGCGGGCCGCCGCCTGCGTACCCTCGCCGCAGTCAAACAGCAGGGCATGGCCCCCGCATTCGGCCAGCGCGGCGGTCAGGGCACGGTCCGGCAGGGGCATGGTGGCCGCCGTGCCCAGCAGTGTAATGGTCAGCATAACAGTTCCTCCGTGATTTGTCGGTAACAGTGTACCACATTTTGCGCCCGCACACAATCGGCACAGCCCGGCATAGGATGGCGCAGAGCTCTGATACAAAGGGAGGTTTGACCATGCAGCGCAAAAAAGTCCCCGCCGGGCACCACCGCTTCGGGCTGGCCCGGCTTGTTCTGGTTCTGGCACTGCTGTTTCTCGTCGTGGCGCTCACCGCCGGGCTGGCGGGCTGCCTGTTCCAGCCTGTACTGACCGCCCGGGGCACGCTGCTGTTTCTGCCGGGGGCGTAAATTATTTTATGAAAATCGAAATTCCCCTCTTGACTTCAGGACAATGACGTGATAAAATCCAGCCAAACCAGTGAGAGGGCATCCTGCCCGCCCCCGAGAGCAGCCGCGCCATCCGCGCCGCCATCGACGAGGCCCTCAAGTGCAAGGAGACCGGCGAGGAAAAGACCATCGTCTTTGGCCTGACCGGCACCGGCTACTTTGACATGGTTGCCTACGAGAAGTTCCACGATGGCCAGATGAGCGACTACATCCCCACCGATGCCGACCTGCAAAAGGGCTTTGACGGCATTCCCCGGCAACGAGCTCTGAGCCGATACTATAATTACTATATAATAAAGGAGAAGCGCGCTCCCGATCCCGGGAACACGCTTCTCCTTTTCTGCGCACCATCTTCTGCAAACAGAAAACCGCCAGCGTATCTCTACGCTGACGGTCTTTTTATGGGTGCGGGTGGATTACGCAAGCCGCGCTGCTAAAAACAGCCCACTGGGCTGTTTTTGCCACTTCTTCTGCGACGGGGCCGCAGCTGTTCGAATCCACCCGCATGAAAACTCAAATCTTCTGCAAACAGAAAACCGCCAGCGTATCTCTACACTGGCGGTCTTTTTATGGGCGCGGGTGGATTACGCAAGCCGCGCTGCTAAAAACAGCCCACCGGGCTGTTTTTGCCCCTTCTTCTGCGACGGGGCCGCAGCTGTTCGAATCCACCCGCATGAAAACCCAAACTTTCTGCAAACAGAAAACCGCCAGCGTATCTCTACACTGGCGGTCTTTTTATGGGC
>NZ_JAFREJ010000015.1:56390-56498 GCF_017377545.1 Faecalibacterium sp. Marseille-Q4164
ACGGGTGGATCACGCAAGCCGCGCATCTAAAAAAGCCCCGCAGGGGCTTTTTCCCCCGCCGGACTGTTCGGCGGGTCGATGCTGTTCGAATCCACCCGCCTAGCCTCC
>NZ_JAFREJ010000016.1:0-56162 GCF_017377545.1 Faecalibacterium sp. Marseille-Q4164
CAAAATACACAATATCCGTATTCTGATAGATTGGATACTGCGAATTTCTTTGTATATAACTTGCAATATTTCCTGCCTTCGGAATCGTTTCGTTTATTCTGTTTAAGCACTCCTGATTATCGGAAAGCATTGGTAACAATTTGCTATCAATTTCTGCATATCGCTCACGCATTTTATGTGTGCCGCCATTCAAACCAATCAATAAATATAGGCCTACACCCATAATTGGGAAAATTAAAATTAATATAACCCAAGGCATTTTCATGGAAGATGTCTTATCTGATGCATACAATCCCAAAACTAAAATTCCACTTAAAATCCTTGTAAATAGATTTATGATTTCTGCATATTCATTTAAGCGTGTTACAATAGTAATAATAAAAACTACTTCTAGAAGAATGCAGACTATGGAAAAACACAATCGTTTTACTCCGTTTTTTGTTTTCGCTTTTCCTTCTAAAGTATCTTGTTTCATATATATTCCAACCTTTCTACTCGATCAAATTTCTGCTTAAATTTCGTGGAACATACCAATTTTGTCTTTTATTCTCTGCATTTCATTATCTGCTTCAATGATAGCTTTTGCAGAATGAAGTAATTCTTCACTTATCTCATCATAGCCAGGCATTTCTTCAATTCCTTTTTTATAGCGAAGTTGATGTTCCAATGTTGCCCAGAAATCCATACCATTGGTTCGAATCTGTAATTCTACACGCATAGGTGTTTTACCCTTAGCAAAAAATACTGGTATTTCAACAATCATATGATAGCTTCGATAACCATTCGATTTTGGATTTTTTATATAATCTTTTATTTCAATAACTTTAATATCATCCTGTTGGGTAATCAAATCTGATATCATATAAATATCGTCAATAAACGCACAAACTATTCGAACGTCTGCTACATCATTGAGATATGTCTGTATATTTTCTGTTGTAAATTCATATCCCATCTTCTGCAGTTTATTGTAAATACTATTGGGCTTCTTAATTCTTGTTTTTATAAAAGAAATAGGATTTCGATTGTTCTCAACTGAAAATTCATCATCCAAAACCTCAAGCTTAGTTTGTATCTCCCGAATAGCACAACGATACATCATCATTAAATTATAAAATTTTGTAGCATTATTTAAAAACTGTAGTGATTCCGGACTGTTCATCCTGAGTTTTTTTACTTCATCTTTTGTCATGGAACTTTCCTTTCTACCTCATCCCTGATTTCAAAACATTATTTATACACGGTGCCGCCATGAACTTCTTCGTTATGTAAGGCTTTATATCTGCCAGCACCTGCGACATAGAGGCTTTCTTTCGAGTATCAGTCATAACAATTCCTCCTTCCTACTAATTATTGTCATTATCCCTTGCTGTATTTAACCAGCAATATATCTAAGAACTTTACCCAGACAATCTCTGCTGTTATCCGTAGACACCTGTTGATTGCTTCCTGGTGCGCTAAGAGGCATCGCTCCCCACATAAAATGCTGATTATAATAATCTAAAAGAATCTTCTCGTATGTACCTGCTGCTGAAGTTGAACTTTCTCCAGAGGAAAGCCATCTCCAATTTCCTATTGCTTGATAAACGAAACTGTCAATAACTATTCCTGACAAATGGTAGCTTCTAAAATAGTTATCTCGCACATATCGTAGATGCTTGCAAGTGTCAAAAAGCAGTCCATTACTGCTTATATTTTTGTTTTTCATGGCATCCTGTTCTGCTTTTGGATTAGTTGAACGCCAATTCCCACCCATATTTGTATCTGGATATCTGTATGAGCCATCCCAATTTTTGAATGCCGGCAGAATTTCAAAGAACATTCCATCTGAAAAATTGATCTTCACAACCTGTCCATCTGCTCTTACTTCACTTCTTGGATACCGAACAAGAATAGCCTGTCTAACTACTTGCAGAAGACGAGATTGACCATTCCCATAAACAGAGTTGAACTGGTTGTAATATGATTCCGGCAAGGACATCAAAATATCAATATCACTTGTATCTATCGCAGTTCCCCTTCCATAGGAGCCAACATATATACTATTTTGTCTATCGCTTGTTATATTCCAAAACTCACGGTTCATTGCTGATGTTACAGTGCAATATCTTTTTGAAATAAGAGAACGGCTGTCAGCTGATATTACTTCTTCATTTCTTTGAACATACAAACTCAATGTATTCATCCCCCATTTACTCATTTTTTTCTCAAATGCGCCGGAAGCATCTTGTTTAATTCCTCCTGCGTAAAGAATTGCTCTTCATTTGTTTTAAGCGCAGCTTGGGCGGCAGCATAACTTTTCCCATCAGTTAAAGGTGCAGCACAGTAAATTTCCGAACTTTCATCCAACAGTTCATCTCTTTTGCGCACTATTTCTTCAATACTAATTTCGTCAAAGTCTGTCAAAAGTGACAGATATTTTTCTCTTACCTTCCACAGCTTATTTGCAGTCTTAATATGATCGGTTTTTTCAGTGGAAATGTCCTTATCCTTCAGATAGCTTGTTAGTGCAAGAAGTGCTGTTGAACATAGTCCACCAGCCCATAACAGTATCTGTTCATTTGAAATGAGCACTCCCAAAAAGCCGCCTGTTGATATTGCTGATAACCCAATCTGTCCCCATTTTATCCAAAAATTACGCTTACTCAACCGATCAGCCATCTTAAAATGACATGTATAGGTATATACAAGTTTTCCATATTCTTCTTGTATTTGAGAATATAATTTTTCACGGTAATCCAGCGAACTTTTCTCCATTGGCGCATTTCCTCCGTACCTTTAGTATTACTCTACCCCCAACGCCTTAAACACCGCATCTTCCGCGCTGCTGTAGAAAATCAGATTAAAACTGCCCACCAGCTCCGGCGGCACGGTGCCAAGGTCTGCTGCGCTGGTAATCGGAAGCAGCACTTTCTTTGCTCCGCTATCGAGACACACCTGCAAACTATTGGCAAGCTCGTCCACTTTCAGAATCGTGCCGCTGATGCTGATTTCTCCCAGCACGGCAAGTGTACTGACTGTAGGCCGTCCAAGAGCGATGCTGCATAGTGCAATCAATGTAGGCAATGCCAGCTTTCCGGTCATGCCAATGCCCTGCAAATCCTGATAGTTGATGATGTAATCCCGCATCGTAGTACTGATGCTGCCACTGATGCGATTTCCGTTAGCTTTCAGGAAATTGAACGCCGTATTCGTGGATTCCTTGCAGTCACGGTCGCTGCCAAGGCCAGTACGTTCAAATTTTCCGTTGCCAGGCAGCATCTGGCTTTCGAGGCGGAATACACCGATCATACCGGACTTACCCTGACTTACGGTATATACCTGTCCAGGATTGCAGATACCATCAGGAATGAGTTTGCCGCCGCCCTGCTCTGGCACGGAAACAAATTTTTCTTCAAAGGTATCAAGATCAATATAGCTGAAGTTCACATCATAGAATTCCATTCCACCCAGTTTTTTCAGCTGCTCCTTGACGCGACGGCGCATTTCCAGCGCAAATACAAGAATTTCTTCAATCTGTTCCTTCGTGAACTCCCCATCCGGATATAGCAATTTCACATAGCCGCCTACGATCTTGCGGACAGCAATCGTATCGCGCTGGTTCAGGTTCTTTCCAAGGCGGAAATACTTATCCAACGCATCACCATACTGTTCTTTCCGCAGTTCTCGGATAAACTCTGCCAAGTAATCCGTGATAAAGCCGTAATCATTGGTAAAATGCTCCGGACGGAACTTCGGAATCTCCCAGCCTGGAATGTAGCAATGCAGACGGTCAAGAAAGGCGGTGTCCGTTCCCATCTCCGGCGGGAACGGGTCAAACAGAGAGGAAGTCTTAAGCAACACATCCACGCTCTGATTGATGTTTCCTACAAAGACCATAGAAGCCGATGCTGCCTTTTCCTCTTTGCCGCGGGCAAAGGAGCCGGAAGCCATATAGTCTTTCATAATTTGAATGCCGTCTTTGTCCTTAAACTTGATTCCGGCAACCTCATCAAAGGCAACGCAGTCCCATAAGCCTACCAAACCTACGGTTTTGCGCCCCATATTGTAAAACAAATTTGCAACGGTCGTCTGACCACCGGATACCAGGATACTGTTCGGGCTGATTTCTTTATAGATATGGGACTTGCCTGTGCTGCGCGGCCCCAATTCACAGAGATTGAAGTTGTTCTCCACCAACGGCAGCATACGCGCAAGCAGCAGCCACTTTTCCCGGTTGTTCAACTGTTCCGGCTCATATCCGCAGGAACGCAGCATAACATCCATCCACTCTTTCTGTGTGAATGCCTTGCGTCCCTCTCGAACTTCTTCAATGTCGATATGGGGCATCTGAATCGGAGTCAGCTTATGGATGCTAATGGGAGAGATATCCTTCTGCTTTTTCTGTTTAGAGGAAATCGGCTGTCCATCTATATCCGTGATTCCAAAGCTACTGTCTCCCTCAGATTCATATTCCAGCTGCACGATGCACCAGATACCGCCACAAAGCAGCCGGTCATATTTTTCCGGATAATCATCCGTAATCGGCACATTGGTGAGACCAAGGTTAGAGAACTCTGCAAAAAAGCAATCCTTTTTGATGTCCAGATGCACGGTCACCATATCAATAATGGTATGGCTCCCGTTCTTGCGCAGTTGTGAGAGAATTTTCTGAGCCTCATCCGGGCGGACAAAATTATCTGCCAGAATTCGTTTTACATTCTGAACGCCCTGCTCAATGATTGTCTCATCGTCTGAACTACAATACTGACCCAGCAGGAACTCCAGCACATAGACCGGAACATTTGCTCCTTCTTTTATTTTCTTTGTCAGGTCTTTGCGGACGATCCGACCGTCAAAGTTGCTGCGCAGCTTCCGGCGCAGTTCTTCACGGGTATCATCTGCCGCCATATCCATCATTTCCATACGGAATTCCTGCCTCCTCTATATCAGAATCCGAATCCAAAGTCATCTGCAAAGGCAATGTCCATGATGACAGGCTGCCTCCACTGCTCCAGACCGCTTTCTTCGTCGTAAACCACAAGGTAATACTGCTTGTCCTTGTCGTATTTCTTATTCTTGAATGTGAAACGCATCCGGAAGATACGCTTCTGTGCATTTTCCTCGCGACTGTCCGCCACATAGCTGTTTTCGTTCGAGATTTTCTCATTGTCTTCCGAGAGGAAGAAAATGCGGTATTTTGCAGCTTTTACAGTATCGCTGACTGCATCCGACTGGATAAAGTCCATGGAAGTGATCAGGTTCGTAATCTTATGGACAATGCTGACCAGAGCAATCTCTGCATTCTTTGTTTCCATGTGACCGCGCTCCATCTTAAACTCCAGCACCGGTACCAGCATTTCCTGCGGTGAGGAACCGCCATGCACATAGTTAGCACCGCCTCCGGCCACCTTAAAGACATTGCTGCTGACAGGATAAGACACCACCTTGCTGTCCTCATTCCCCAGAACGCATCCCATGCTCATATGGTCGATGCCGTCATCTTCCAGTGCCGCCTTGGACACAATAAATCTGCGATTAACAAATGCTTTGTCCGCGCTTTTCCCAGAAATCTTGTCACTTTCTGTCAGCTTATCACGCTTATAAATAAAGCCATGATCGGCAGTAACGATAAAATGATAGGTGTTGCCGCTGACGGAGATTCGATGAATCAAATCCACAATTTCCTGAACGGCTTCCTCACACGCATGAAACACCTCATCCTCGGTATTTGCCTTGTCTCCACGCGCGTCGATCTGATTATGGTATACATAGATGATCTGACGTTTTGTCAGCACATCTCGCAGCTCTGCCACTTTCAGATTTTTGATATCATCGAACTGTACACAGACACTATCCGGGTTATAGCTTTGCAGCACCTGCTGCCGACCTGCCAGATTATCGCAAAGGATACCATCTACCAGCACCTGGAAGTCATCCGTCATCTCCAGTGTTTTATGCGGTAAAAGTGCTGCCATACCGAGCCTTGTATAAGACGGCAGGACACTTAGTTGTACGGAAAGTTTTGCCGTGCATTTCGGGTCATCCTGCATTCGGGCAAACAATTCCTGTCCGACCTCGTAACGCATGGCATCCGAAATGATGACCACGGTGCGTTCCTTGGTATAGCGCAGGTTGGCATTGTAAAACTCCCGCTGCAACGGAATTGCCGAAAATGCGGCATCCTGCTGGATTCCAGCATTCCATGCTGGGAGCAGACAAGCCAGATATTCGTTCGTGTAGATATTTTCCACCAGCTCCCGAAGCGACTCAAAGCTTTCCGTGCTCTCCAGCTGGTCGTAATAATAGTAGAATTTCCGATACTGCTGATCCATATTGTAATCCGCAGCAAGATATCGGTCGATGATTGGCTTTAAGCCATCTGCGGCATGGTAATCCGCTTCCTTCACCATGCTGTATGCACTGGAAAGCATCTGATAGGTTTTCCCGGTCTTTCTGCCAAAGTGCATTTTAGCCCGTTTTTCACAGAGTTCCGGAATGGTAAATCCGTTTACGATTGCACCGATATCTTCCGAAACAAGTCTGCCAATGAGCCACTTTACCAGCACCTGATCCACGGCAAGGAAAGTGTCGCACTCCACCAAATCGTCCACTCGCATTCCTGCAAATGCCGAAAAAACATTCAGCCCTTTGGCAACATGTGCCGACAAAGCGTCGTATTTATCCCGGTACAGGACGCTGTTCATCAGGCTATCGAGGAATGCGATGATATTGCCTGACTTGTAGGAGACAAAGCTCTTCCATGCTGCCGGAAGCTCTGCCTGCACATATCGCCCAGTATAAGTAACGAACAATGTTACCAGCAGCCGTTCCAAACTCGGTTTTGTATCGGTGTATCCGAAATGCTGCTCACAGAGCTGCCAGAATGCAGACAGCAGATCGTATTTTTCAAACTCCTGCAAAAAAGCATTGTCCACCAGCTCGCCATCCGTCAACACGATGCGCACGACTTCCTCAAAAGAGCAGGTACGCGCCTTGCAGACTGCACTGAGCAGACCGACAAGGATATTTTCTTCATTGAAGTTTTCGATTTCCAAATCATAGAACCGCTGAGTGCGCTCTTTGTTGGCGAAAAACTTGATGTGCTTCTCAATAACCGGCTTGTACTTTTCCTCAATACCCAGGTCAACCGACAGCAAGGAGGCTCGGTCAGCAAAGAACCGTCTGGAATACAGCATTGTGTCTTCCAGATGGTTGTCCCTTACATCCGGTTTCGGAAACGGTGCATAGATCAGATAATTCGTGGTCTTATCCACACGCTCCAGAAAATACTTTGTATAGAACTGGTTATCCGGCTGGAGATAGTAAATCTTCGCATTCTGAAGCTCCACCGTCTCCATATCCTCGACAAATTCCGCCTTGTCATCGTACCAGAAAACCAGTTTCCGGGTTTCCCCGGTAAATTCCGCATTCAGGCGGTCTATAATTTGTTTCAGGTTCAATTCTGCCATATCAATTTCCTTTACTTGATAGATTCCGCCCTTTGGGGAATATCATACAGGCAGTTACGCCTTGATCCGTTTATTGCCTGTGATGCTGCTAATATAATCGTCAATATCCTGCACGATACAATGATCCCCCATTGTGTGCAGTGATTCAAAATACTTTGTGATATACCCATAGATGCCATACTCTTCAAAAGTCTTTGCTACATCTGCACCGGAAAGCCCTTTGAAATGACGGTACCGCTCCATGCAATAAATCAAAAAATTGGATTCTTTGCTCATCACTCACGCCTCCTCCGGGTAATCATAGGCGCCTGTCAGAAGTTCATCTTGATACATGGTATACAGCGTCATCGGGCTGTAATGCCACAATTTCGATTTTTCATCCGAAAGCTCCTGATAGAGCTTGGACTGATAAAAGCGGGAAATCGCTTTTTCATCATCCACATTGCTGTTTTTTGTAATCTGTTCGATGATGGGCGGCACAATGATTGCAAGCATTGCGCTGAACTGATCTTCATTCATACAAGCTCCCTCCCTTCAAAATGCAAGTATTGCAGGGACTTCTCAGTTGCAAACACCAGCTGATTGAACAATTTCCGAATCTTGAGTGCCGCCAGTGTTTGTTCCTTATCCAACACTCCGGTCATATACAGGGTAATGGTGCGGTACACATCATCATTTGCCACAGCACCATAAATCAGGTCATGCTGCTTTCCCTGATAGGTTCCCTGACGGTTCTCAGCTACAAAATCCAGCCATGCTTCATCTGGGCTATCAAAGCGCAGCAAGCTGCACTCCTTGAAAGCCACAGCTTCCTCTACGGAATAAATATTGAGCGTAGCGGCTCCTGTTTTGCGGCGGTCAGTGACCTTTTGAGCGAAGTTCACTGCCTGATCGCGGTTAGTGGTGGTGTAAAATCCAAAACCGAAGTCCAGATAGCGATTTTGCCGGATAAGTTTCGGCTGTTCTACGATAACATTACTTCCGTGGTACAAAATCATTGCAAACGCCTCCTGTTCCTCTTATTTCTTTTCTTTCACCATGATGTTCTTGCTGTCCGCCAGCACCTCATAGAACTTGCCGTCCTGCGCGGTCTGGAGCTTGCGGTAGTTGACCTTTACGCCGTCATCGAGGTCAAGCTCGATACGGGAAAGTGCCAGATGGCTGATCTTCTCATCGTATTCCCGACATTCCTTCAACTGCTTGGCAAGTTTATCCTTGCGCTTGGAGGCTGCTGCCACCTCGCGGGCATTCCCGCTGTGATCCATCATATCCTGCATTCGGTTGATCTCGGATTCATAAACGCGCTGCATCTTGTGCAGGTAGTCGATACGCAGGTTACCGATAGTATCCGGCGTGTAGCGGTGCAGGTAAACCAGTGCCTTAAAGCCGTTCTGCTTGCCACTGTCAAACAGCCAGTAGATCGGACGCTTGCCGGAGCCAGTGACAGAATAGGTCTGGCAGTGATCCTTGAAGAAATCGTTCAGGAAGTAGTTACGAATAATCTCCCGGCTGGTGCTGCCTTTATTGCCAAGGGCTTTTGCGATGTAATCAAGGTTTTCTTCCAGCGTATCAGCACCGTAAACCGCTTTCAGCCACGCGCACAGGCGAGATACAATATCATCGTCCAGATATTCTTCATCGGTGATAGGGATAACATTGTCAGCATCCGGAATATAGCTCTGGTATTTGCTGCTATCCCACTCGCCGCCTGCATAGGCCAATCCTTCCACATCCAGAGAGTAGCGGCCAAACATGCAGCCCACAGCGTAGCTGAGCAAACTCTTGATGTCCCGCTGCAAGTCAGCCTTACGCACCGTCACATCTTTATCTTCCACTTCCGGGGTCAGTTCATCCTGCAAACCGTAAATGTCAATAAAAATGCGGTTCAGTTCTTCCTCGTTGGCTTTCAGCTGGTTAAAACGGGCATCACATTCTGACTGCCACTGGGTAAAGGCCTCCGAAATCGTGGAAACGTTACGGAGTAAGGGATGTTTCTTAAAGTCCCAAGAAATCTCAAAAGAGTCCCACTCTGCGTTACTGCCATCAATGCAATGTTTAACACGCTCTACTATACTATCCAAAGAATCCGACTCTATCAGTGGCAACTTCCTAAGATATCCAGATTCAAATCCCATCGAAGGTGAGAGAATCTTTAACAGTGAAGCGGCTATTTTGGAGTTCATAAATCCAAGTAAATAGTATTTTGTCTTTTCATTATTGCAAAACAGTCCATATCCACTGTTAGAATACAAAAATCCTACCGGGCAAAATCTAAATGAGGTCTTCTCTGTTCCAATAACAGTCCAAGTCAATGCAGAACTGAATATATAATCCAGATTATAGTTATGTGAACGTATCCTACCCGTCTTTTCATCTTTGAAATTCTGAATTTCAAACCCATCATTTTCCCAGTTTACTACTGTATCATTATTGCCGTACCATTTTCTCTGTTCCCCTCCCTTAGCAAACGGGAACCATTTCTTTCGGCTCTCAACAGCTTCTTTTCTTGACGAGATATTAATTCCAAATTTGTTACGGTTCACCTCAAACCAAAGTCGAATGAATCTATCATTATTTGCGGTTGCCATACCAACGCGAGGTTCCGAAACATCACCAACTAAATGTGACTTTTTAAATGCCGACAAAACAACATCTGACGCCCAGTATGCAGTATAAGGTGTCCCTTGAATTTCTCTTAGTTGTTCATTTGTTTTATTAAAACGGTGTTCACCAGAAATAAACATAGCAGCTTTTGCTGCTTCATTTTTTCCGCCAACTAATTGAACAAAGGTGCTATTATAATTTGAGAAAAAGTCATTGCAGAACACAAAGCTGCTCGTCTGAACAACTTCCCCATTTATCTCATCAAATGCATGTGGTCCTAAATGTGCCAAATTTATCAGTTCTTTGTTTAATAGTTTATCGCGTAAATTCTCATAGCTTGCAAGAAACATCCATGCATGTTGTGTTATCATCGCTTGATAACCACTCACTCGCGTCATCAAACCACATCGTTCAATAAAGACAGCAAAGAGATCTACTTTACTATCAGGATAATTTGCTTTAACAAAGTCATTCACTTTAGGGCTTAAATTACTTATAGCTGCATACGGTGGATTCGTAATGGTCACCCAATATTTCCGTGCCATCGTCTCACCAATGTCAACAAGCCGATTCAGCTGCTCGGCAGTATCTTCCACGCCCACGCTATCCATGCTGATCTGACCTGCGGTATCTTCTGCTGCCACAAACCGACGCAGCAAATCCCAGTTATAGCTCTCCACATTCAGGATAGAGCCATACTCCTTGGCATCGGTCAGAGTGTCCAGCAAACCTTCCAGCTGCATCTTGGCGGCGTTCTTCTCAATATCGTCCATGCCCGCACCAAAATATTTCAGGTGCGCACGGTTGATGCTGTTGCTCTCCTGAATGGCATAGACATGGCAGGTGTTCTCACCGTTGAGGATACGACGGTTGTACTGCCGTGCTTTCATCATCACGGCAAAATACGCCAGCTGATAGGCACGGTCATCAATGTCCAAACCGTAGATGTTATGTTCCAGAATGCTCTTTGCAGCATCACGCTGGCTGTAACCAGCACTCTCGTAAATCTGCATCAGCACATCAAAGGCGTATACGAGGATATGGCCGGAACCCATGCAGGGGTCGATGAGCTTGATGTCTTCCGGGTTCAGAGCGGCGTACTCTTTACGAATTTCCGAGAGTTTTGCCTGCACCTCTGGCTCCTGCTGTGCCTCTTCCAGATAGTATTTCCAGTTTTCTTTCAGGTCGCAGTCCGGGTGTCCTTCCACCCACAGACGGCCAAGGCTGTTTTCCACCATGTAACGAACGATCCAGTCCGGGGTGAACAGCTGGGTCACGGCAGGGATTTCCTCTTTGGTAATCTTTCCGTTCTTGGCAAAGGCAGCGGCCTTCGGCTCAGTGTTGTAATACTGGTACAACCAGCCGATGATTTCCACCTGACCACCGCGCTCGATGTTGAAGTCATCCTCCGGAATATCGTGAATCAGATGATAGACCACGCCATCCTGGTCAATAACGGACAAGCTGAGCAGTAGCTCGGTGTAGTTCTTTGTCTTTTCAAACAGAGCAGGCAGAATCTCGTTCAGGGCATTGCACTGTTTCAGGAACAGGATGCGGAACGCTTCGTCCAGCTTGTTGTCCTGCTTCAGCTGGAAAATCTGAGCCTCTTCCTCCGCAGTAAAGGGCAGCTCTGCGTCAAACGGTGTCGTGACCAGATCTGGCTCCAACTTTCCGCTCTCGGAAGAAAGCACTCGAATATGGGAAGGCAGATAGTCGTTGACCTCCATGAAACGGATCGCAATCAGGCGATTGAACCATGTATAGGCAACCTCCTCGATCACATACTGATATGCGGTTTTGTAGTCGGTATCCTTTTCCTTCTGCTGGATGACCTCTATCAGCTTGTCACGCTGCCGCACGGCCTCGCCGGAAATCGAATACGGTTCTGCAGTGCCGATATCGAAGAACTGAGTGCCGCCGAAGCTCTGCGGCAACGGCTTTGCAATGCCGTCCTCCGTAATACCGATTAGGCGGGCATCATAGCTAACATCTGCAATCAGCTTATTCCGCGCCCAAATCGCAAAATTCTTTATGGCTGTCTTGTTCATGGAGCCAATCCTCCTGTCATTTATAGTTCAATGTTGACGATTGTATCTTCGTCCATCTCTTTCAGCAGATTTTCACGCAATGCGGCAAGGTATTTATCAACGTCGTCCTTGCTCTCCAACCGCCACGATGCAGTCTTGGCAACCGTTTTGATGGAAACATTCTTCGTGGTGCGCACCTTATATACCGGCTGCGGTTCTGCGACCTTTTCTGCCGGTTTCACGGTCTCGCCGCGTTTTTTCGCCTCTTCTTCCTGACGCTTGCGCTCTGCCTCGGCCTTTGCCGCAGCTTCCTGCACAAGACGGATATCCTCTGCGTTCATCTCATTGAGCAGGCGCAGCTTCAGTGCTTCCGCCTTATCTGCATAGCTACGCAGAGTGGAGACATTGTTGCAGTGCTCCGCACCGTCCATGATCTCCTTAAACAGTTCCAGATAACGGTTGAACTTCGCATCCTTATAGGACTTGGTGTTCAGCACTTCAAAGACACGGTTCCGATCCTGATTGATGGAATCCTTGACCGGCTCTGCCTGCTCTTCCAGAATGCGCATATAGCAGTTCATAAACTTCTCGCGCAGCTCCGGCAGCTTCGGAATCTCCTTATAGGGCTTCGCCATCCGGACGATGGTGCGCATCTTAGCCACCACGTCTTCCAGTTCTGCATCCACGATGTAGGTCTTGCTGTCCTCGTAGATATTCAGCATATCCAGCGCACGGGTGAAGATGGTCAGCTGCTCACTGCCAAAGAAATCACGGATAGGCTCATAGTCCTCGCCAAAATCCATCAGATCGTCCTGCTCGTCAAATACAGTCTTAAAGAATTCCAGCGGTGCCTGAATCTGCACCAGTGCGGAAAGCCGCTTCTTGCCCTTTTCCAGAAGTTCCTTTCCTGGATAGGCGTAATTCTCATATTTCGGTTCCAGCCGCTCAATCTCAGTGATTCGATTCTCGCAGTAATGCTGGAAGTTCTTCATGATGGTATCTTCGTCATCGGCAGGCGGTGCCACCTTGAACAGCTCTTTCATCACGGTGCGGACAGCCTTTTTCTGGTTTTCCGGTACCCGCACGCGCACTTCCGTCAGCAGCTTATCCACAAACTGCTTCTTCGTGATATAGCCGATGATTTCTTCCTCGGAACGGTTGTTCAGATTGACGCTCTCACCATTGACCGTAAAGGACAGATCTCCACGCTTAAAGAGACGTGCCACCAGCCAATGGATGTCATCTTCCACAAAGCCATAGGGTGCTTTCATAAAGCGATCCTTGATCGTTTTCATAGAAGTTTTCATGTGCATCCGGGAGTTACCTGCCACGAATTGCAGCACATCATCCAGCGCGTGAACATTGGATTCTCCGGTATCTCCCAGTGCCAGCGACAGCTGATTGCTGGTCTTGAACATCTTCCGGATGTCTGCTTCGCCCATCGCTGCGTCAATGTAGGACAGCTTGTGGTAAACCGTCTGCACCAGTCGACCGATAGCCTCGTTGATACGGCTGGTCACTTCCTTACCGGAGGTGTGCAGCACATCGCCATTGACATAGATGGTAGCCTCTTTCAGAGCTTCCGTCAGATAAAGCTTGGCGTTACCGTTGCGTTCCCGCATCTCCACGCGCTTTGCTTCCTTAATGGTCTCATACTTGGCAAGCTGCACAGAGGTATTCTTGCGCAAGAACCGCTCAATTTTCAAGTATGCCCGCATTTCCGTCAGGAACGCATCATCATTCGGCAGAACCACAAGGACTTCCTTGCCCTGGCCGGAGAGCAGGCGCAGCGTACCATCATCGGTGCCGCCCTCATACCACGGGGTCAGCACACGGAGGCCGATATCGTAATTCTGATTTGCCTTATAGGGGCGGTCATCCACTGTCTGATTGAAGGAGAACGCATACCGTCCACCAAAGCTTGGATACTGATACTTCTTGCTGGAGAAAATGTCCTCATAGATCATCTCCGCGATCTTCGTGATGACCTCCGGCATCTCCACATTTTCTTTTTCGATTTCGTTGTTGATTTCCTGTTCCTCATCAGTCAGGAATACATAGATGGAGCCATTCTTCTGGATCAACATCTGGCGCATCAGCACTTTCAGTGCATCCTCCACCTGTGCCTTCAGAGAGATGCGATCATCATCAATGCTGGTAATCATCAAGCTCACGATGTTGTCCACGTTGGCTTCGATCTCCAGAACATATTTAATCAGAAAAAGGGTCTTCAGCACATTGATGGCAAAAACATCCTTTTCCTTCTTTTCCGGGTTGATGTAACTGTTATCATAAGCGCGGATGATCACGCTGCTGTGGCTGTGGTCGAGGAAGTTCTCCAATGCATCATAGAACCGATAGAACGGCACGATGGCTCCCATCTCATCGTCCATCAGCTGCATAGCAGATTCTTTGAACAGAGCCAGCATGGAGCGTTCACCTTCGGACAGGTGTTTACCGGATGCACCGTGGGTACGGATGCTGGTCAGCACGCTGGCAAGCAAATTAAACTGGTACGGAACAAAAGGATAAACCTCTGCAAAATCTTCTGCGTTGGCGTACAGTTTTTTCTCCACGCCGTCGTTGAAGACAATCAGATTTTTGATGATGGTTGCTTTCTGGTCATAAAGCAGACGCAGGCTCTGTGCTGCGGTCTCTGTCTTATCCAGAATACGCTTTTTGATAACAGCGTCCACATTGGCAGAGGACAAAGAAAGACGGGTATCGAAACGTCCCTGAATCTTGGAGAAGTCGTTACCCTTCACCTTGGTAATGGAGTCGATATCCTGCTGGCTCGTTACGATTACCCAAGCCTTGCCCATACATTCCTTGCCCAGTTCTTCCGTCACTGTCTGAAGGTTCAGCATCAGCTTAGAATCATCACCAATGTACTGGCCGATCTCATCCACAAGGAAGACAACATGATGGTTGTTCCCTTTTTTATCAATATAGGACTTTACACGCTTGGCGAAATCCTCAATGCTGATCTGGTAGCTCTCGGTTGCTTTCTCGCACCAGTTACGGGCAGCTGATTCGCTCATGAAATCCATGTCAGAAAGAACATCGACAACGGAATCCTGAATGAAATCGAAGTCCTGACGAGAGCTTTCCCACGGATCGCCATACTCTTCTTCAAACTTTTCCTTAAACTCTTCAAAACGGCCTTCCTCGGAAAGCCTGCGCTCCAGGTCGGCAAGGTGCGGCATAGAACCGCAGAAGCCCTGCATTTCATTGAATACCTTCAGGAATACGTTCACAATGGCATCTTTGTTTTCCTTGCCATTCGAATCGCTTTTGGAATCAATGTTGAAAAGAATTACGTCCGATGGGGTGTTTGCTGCCAGCTGCATATCTGCCAGCACCATCTGATTGGTAATCTTCTGATCCTCGATAAAGTAGTCGATAGCATGTTTGTCTCCGACCTGTTTATTCTGAAGCAGATAGGACAGAATTTTCAGGAAATGAGATTTACCACTTCCAAAGAAGCCGGAAATCCAGACACCCATTTTCGGTGTGGTTCCCTGAATACCTTTTTTATATGCTGCAAAGAAATCCGCAAAATGACGCTGAAGCTCACGGGTCACAACGTACTCTTCCAGCTCCTGCGCTACATTTGTTTCTTCACCCTGACCGACAATGATAACGCCCTGTATCTCACGGTCAATTTTCTTTCGGAACATGTCCTTGATCTGCATAACAGTTTCCTCCATCCATTACTTTACCAGTCGGAATGCCCGGTAATAGTTATCGTCTTTAATCTCATTGAACAGAATCAGTTCCTGTTCATTATAGGTTCCCGGAAAGAACATCACGACCGGGCAGCGCACAAACGCCTGGTGCAAGTTGTTAAGCACCTTGTGGGAACGCAAAATCGGATAGCACTTGCCGATACCGGTCAGGAACACGACTGCATTCTCCGGCGTATGTTCTTTGATATATTGCACGATCAGGCTGTCATCGTCATTCACCTTCATGGAGTTGGTCACTGCCTTGACGATACGCTCGATTCCGCGCTTTTTTTCAAAGTCATAGCACTTTTCCATGAAGTTTTTCTTTTCCAAAAAGTCAATGATGATATCATACAGGTCAAAGACCACAAGCTCAAAATCATCATCGCCCCGGTCGTTCTTATTTTTCAGATACTCTACGCGCTCCCGAACTTCCAGTTCCTTTTCCGGTGGATAATCAAACACCCAATAGTTGACCTCATTTGCGCGGCCTGTTCCTTTTCGGAAAGACGGCTTATGGATTGCAAGCTCCATCTCGTCCAGTCTTTGGCTTAAATCCATTTCATCTTACCCCCGTCAGTGTTTTTACCATGATGCCAAGGTCATGGTCATAAAGCCAATGCTCAAATGCAATATCAAGAATTGGCTTCAGTATTTTTCTTGTGCTGTTTGCCCGGTTGCTTTCTAAAAGTCCTGCTTCATAAAGCTGTGTCTTATAGCAGGAACCGAGACGGCGCAGCGTATAGTCTTGAAGAGAAGCCACTTTCTCACTCTGTTCCTGTTTATTTTTGAAAAATATCCGGATATCTGCATCCGTCAGCTCATCGGAACCAAGAATCATTTTTTCCCGCACTACTTCATACACAAAATCAAAGAACAGCGTGTCATGCAAAAGAGCCGCAGTCAGCACAAATAATTTTTGTGTAGCAAGATCACTGCTCAGAAAGATTGGGTAAAAGCTTTCATCTAATGTCTTGATACGGGCTGTTACGGTAGAATAAATCTGCTGCGCTCGTAGTTTTGTCGGTGCGCCATAGATGTTTGTCTCTTCATTCAACTTTTTAATGTCTGCAAAGCTCTTACCCTCGCTCAAAAGCTGCACGGTTTTCCGAAATTCCATGAACCAGAACGAAAATTTCACTGCTCCGGCACTATACGGTTTTCTTTCCATCTTCGTTCTCTCCATTTCCGGATTTTGTTTTAATGTATCTGCCGCTTTTGATTCTGGCATCCTTCGGCTTTTCGGCGTTAATAGGAATGACCCACTGATGGCCTAAACGCTCGGCACCATCAATTCGCCCTTCCGTGCATAATGTCTGTACTCTCCTTGTGCAGATTCCCCATTTTTCAGAAGCCTGCTTAATCGTCATGAAATCCATACGGAACCTCTTTTTCGATGTCTAAAGTCACTCGCAGCAAGTTAAAATTTCTCATTTATATTCTACTCCAAGAAACGAACAAAATCAATCGAAAGTTCTTCCAAATTTTGAACGATTTTTTTAGAACCCACTCTTCTGCAAGCAGGGCTTTCGTGACACGAAAGCGATTTTCTGCTTGTTGGGGAAACTCCCCAATCCCCTTAGAACGCTGCCTGCGGCATCGGGCTGCGCATCCGTTCCGGATGCTTTAACGGCAGTTCCTGCCAAAGAAAAAAAGCCCGGTGCAGCATGAGCATTACACCCACACTGCACCGGACTTTCCATCATCGACTGCTTTGTCTATTTTCTTCTTCCTGCCGCACTTCTTGCTCATGCAGCTGCTCTTTCTTCTGTTCGTCCTCTTTCAGGATTTCCTGCACGATTTTCTGTGCCACAAGCCAATCCTGCATTTCTGATTTTGTTTTGCGGTACTCTGCATAGGAGCTTTTCTTTCGTTCCAGAAGCATCGCATACTCTGCGTTCAGCTCGCTGATGCGCGGGAGCTTTTTGTCAGAGCCGTTCTCTTTCTTATAAGCATCAAACGCCTTTTTTGCTGCGCTGCGCAAGGCCAGCGTATCCCGGTGGGCTTCATAGAACTCTCGATTGTAGCCAGATGCTTTATACGCAGCAAAAACATCTTTTGCCTTGGCATAATTGATTAGATGCTTCCGCAGCACCGACACTTCCGACATCCGTTCCTCATCTGCTTTTACAGATTCCAGCAGCGCATCACATTTTTCAGAAATTCCATCTGCCTTTTCTTTCAGCTCTGCATAGCTCTTGATTCCATGCTCTTCCATGAACATCATAGCTTTTGCCATCTGTTTCAGATTAAAGACTTTCGCCCAACGCGCATACCCCGCGCCTTTGCCTGCCTGCATTTTGGCACGGACATCAATAAGGAACGACAGCTCCGCCTTCTGATGCACCTGCGCAGACCGTGCGCTTGTGCGGGTTTTCTCTGCAAATTTGCTTTTATGAATCGCATTCCCGGCAAGCACCTCGCAAAGTTCTTCAACTGAATAGCCCTTGCCGAAAGAGCGGAAGCGGGCAAATCTGGCATGGCCTTTTCCCCGCAGGGCAGGCTGTTTTCCATCTTTATACTCGTACCCTGCTTCCTGCAAAATTCCAATCAGTTCTCGGAAGTCTTTTGGTTTTCTTGCCAATGCTGCATCAATGGACTCGCAGATTTCATCCCGCTGCGATTTTTTCTCCGGGTATTCCGTTCTCTTCTGCCGCTCCCCATAGGGCTTCCGGATAATGACCGACAATCGGTGCTCCAGACAGATGATATCACTGAGCCTCGCCAGTGCAAGACCGGATAAGCGAAAATCCCGAAATTTTCTGGTGCAGTCTAATGTAGTCGAATTAAAAATAATGTGATTATGAATGTGCGCACGATCAACATGGGTAGCTACGATAAATGCGTGTTTTCCCTTGGTGAATCGCATGGCTGTCTCATACCCAACCTTGTTTGCTTCCTCCGGTGTGATTTCTCCGGGCTTA
Source organism: Faecalibacterium sp. Marseille-Q4164 (assembly GCF_017377545.1). NCBI lineage: Bacteria > Bacillati > Bacillota > Clostridia > Eubacteriales > Oscillospiraceae > Faecalibacterium > Faecalibacterium sp. Marseille-Q4164. Next base: position 18,735 of record NZ_JAFREJ010000016.1, read on the forward strand.
AAGGACTGCCGAATCTGATATGCAATCACATCATGTGCCTGGGTTCTTCCCGTGATATGCTCATACTGCCGTTTGGAAAGCAGAAATTCTTCATCACAGGTCTTTGCATCACAGGCATACGCACTAATGTATTTTCCATCTTCCGTCTTTGCTGCATTCTCAGAATAATCAGTACGGTCAGCCAGACACTGCGCTACCGTCTTTCCTTTATTGATATGCAGCGCAATTAGTCTTGTAGCCGCCATTTTCATATTCCTCCATCTAAAAAGAGCTACCCGAAGGCAGCTCTTACCAATCTACTATTCTCATTTTAACATCCGTTCCCGGTCATAAGCTCCCTGCAAATAAACGGCCTGCTTGATGATCTCTTCCATATCGAAATAGACACACATGATGCTTTCGTACAGCTTCCACACATTAGATTCGGTGCCGCCCACCATTTCCATCAGCTGGTCTTCCATCTTCGAATGCTCAGACTGTTTTTCCGGATAAGCTGTCTCTTCCACAAAATGATTCTCTCCATCTGTTTCCTCGTACCGCAAATCATAATAATCTTTCATAAACTGAATATCCATCGAATCCCTCCTGAATTCAAATTGTCAAAACATCCTCTACACGCTCACACAGCCGTCCCATCAGTTCCATGATGCTGCCCGCACCAACCGCAGCTGCGAACAGCCCCATCTCAATCATGGTCAGCAGGAACACATCCGTCCAGCTCGCCCGAACCACCGAATAGATGCCGCAGCCAAGAACAAACAGCATAACCGGCGAAAGTACCCACAGAGATAGCTGCATCAGCAGATTCCAGATAAAGCATAGAAATCGCAGAAAAAATGCAACCGGCAGCAACAGGATTTTCAGCATCAGCTTCAACAAAAAACTTACGATCTTCATGGATTTCACCCCTTCGTTTTTCTTTTCATCTTCATTTTACCGTACCCGCTTGCCAAACACCACGATGTCAACAGGAAGACCTACAAAAAATATGTAATGGCACAGGCAGTTTCATCTGTGCCATGTGCGGTAGAAATCTCGCACATTTGCGCCGTCAGCGAATACCAGAAAGCCTCTTCAGGATCAGCTTCTGCATCTCCCAGAGTTCATCCAGTCGCTTCTGCAAATCCCGGATATCCTCCGCATAGATGCTTCCGGATTCATTGGCGCGTTTTGCGTACTGGTTCAGGTTGTTGCTGCATCGGCGAAGAAGGGTGGATACCTGCGCCACATCCGACAAATCAAGATTCACGCAGTACCCGTCCATCGCCATTTTTCTCATATAGGCACCGGTATTCCGAATCCCCAATTCCTTCTGCTTTTCACGAATCCTCGCCAGCTCTTCCGGGTTTACCCGGACGTTGATCCAGTGTTCCCGAACACTCATAGTGCCACCTCCTCATCATCTCGATGTGCCATCGGCGGAATGCGACCGGCACGGTCACGCAATTCTGCCAGGACAGACGGCTTTTCCGCCGTTTTCTCAGGGTCTGGATCATCATTTCCGCGGTCATCCATATTCAGCAGTGCGTCCAGTTCTGCCAGTCTTACACTCTTTTCTGCCAATTCTGCCTCCTGGGGAAATGGCTTTCCAAGCTCGGCCTGCGCCGCTTCCTGCTGGCTGCTAAGATTGTCCAGCTGCTGCTCCGCCTTTTCCAGCCTTGCAGGAATCCCAGCAAGAGCATTGTCCAGACGCTGGATATTGCCCGCAGCACTGGTGCCGATGGGTACCCGGTGGGTCATCTCGCCTTTCAGCAGCACCTGATACTCTTTCTGGAAGCTATCAAATGCCAGCTCCATCTTGAAACCTCGATAGCTGCCAAGCGGCACCGGCTCCAGACTCTGATTGGCTTTACAGGCCGCAAGGATTGCTTCACCGGCCTCGGCTTTTTCAGTAAATCGTGTGCCATTCACCTCCATACTGCAGAACCCTTCTTCCGGCAGCGGATGTGCCGCCACCGTCCGAATATCCGACTGAAAGCCCTTGATGAACCCCTGCGTTTTCTCAATCTCCGCAGGGAAATATTTCATCAGCTTATCTTCTAATCGGTACTGCTGGCTCTGATGATCAGCTTTCAACACCTTCAGCCTTGCAACATCTACATCCAAGTCCATTTTTTCCTTGATCTGCGGGTCTCCTGCACAAAGTGCCTTGATCTCTGCATAGGAAAGTGCCTGCTCATCCACATCGTCACAGGAACGTACCGGAGATTTGCTGGTCATGATCTGGCTGATGAACTTCTGCTTATTCTCCAGTGTCTGATAGAGGTAGGCGTCAAAGGTTCCTTCCGTCACATACTGATAAACCTGCACTTCTTTGTTTCGGTTTCCCTGACGGATAATACGACCATTTCGCTGGGTCATGTCCGCAGGCCGCCAGCCCACATCCAGATGATGCACGGCCACCAGCCTGTCCTGCACGTTCGTGCCTGCACCCATCTTCTGTGTCGAACCTAACAACACCCGCACCTGTCCGGTACGCACTTTGGCAAACAAATCCTTCTTTTTTGCCTCGGTATCGGCATCATGGATAAATGCGATTCCTTCCTCTGGCACACCGGACTGGATGAGTTTGGCGCGGATATCCTCATACACATTAAAGGTTCCATCGTTCTTCGGTGTGCTGAGGTCGCAGAACAGCAGCTGGGTCAGCTTATCCGACTGTCCTTCCTCATAAATCCGAAGCACATTCCGCACACAGGCATTGAGCTTGCTGTTGGGGTCATCCGGTAGAAGCGGATTCATCAGCCGCTGATCCAGCCCCAGCTTTCTGCCATCCGATGTGATTTTCAGCATGTTATCGACCGACGGGTCTACCACGCCGGAATGCACAGCCGCCGCCCGTTCCGAAAGTTCCGCCACCATCGCCTGCTGATGCTCCGAAGGCTGCACCACCACGGTTTCAAACTTTGCCTCCGGCACCGGCAGATGCAGCTGATCGGAAGTCTTGATATCCGCCACTTCCTTGAACATATTCATCAGCTCCGGAAGGTTGAAGAACTTTGCAAATCTTGTTCTTGCCCGGTATCCGGTTCCCTCCGGTGCCAGCTCAATGGCTGTGGTGGTCTCACCAAAGGTAGAAGCCCAGCTGTCGAAATGGGTCAGCCCTTTCTGCTGCAACGTGCCGTACTGGAGATACCGCATCATGGTGTAAAGCTCCGTCATGCTGTTGCTGACCGGGGTTCCGGTCGCAAAAATGATGCCGCGCCCGCCTGTCAACTCGTCCATATACTGGCACTTCATAAACATATCCGAAGATTTCTGCGCTTCCGAAGTGGACAAGCCTGCAACATTGCGCATTTTTGTGTAGAGAAACAGGTTCTTAAACGCGTGTGCCTCGTCTACAAACAGCCGGTCTACGCCCAGCTGCTCAAAGGTAATCACATCGTCTTTTCGGTCGGTTGCCCGGAGTTTCTCCAATCTCGCCTCCAATCCTTTCCGGGTCTTTTCCATCTGTTTAATAGAGAAACGTTCGCCATTCTGGGATTTCATCTCAGCAATGGCGTTTTCGATTTCATCAATCTGGGCAGTCAAAATCCGCTCCTGCCGTTCTGCGGACACCGGGATTTTCTCAAACTGGGAATGCCCAATGATGACTGCATCGTAATCGCCAGTGGCAATTCGTGCGCAGAACTTCTTTCTGCGGGCGGTTTCAAAGTCCTTTTTGCTTGCCACCAGCAGTTTTGCACTCGGATACAGGCGCAGGAACTCATTTGCCCACTGAAGGGTTAAGTGATTCGGAACGACAAACATGGATTTCTGGCACAGCCCCAGCCGTTTTGCCTCCATAGCAGAAGCGGCCATCTCGAAAGTCTTGCCGGCACCCACTTCGTGGGCCAGCAGCGTATTGCCGCCGTACAGCACATGAGCAATGGCATTCTGCTGATGTTCCCGCAGCCGGATTTCCGGATTCATGCCGCCAAAGCGGATATGAGAACCATCGTACTCACGGGGACGGGTACTGTTGAACAGCTCGTTATACTTTTCCACCAGTTCCGCACGGCGATAAGGGTCTTTCCACACCCAATTCTGGAACGCATCCTTAATGGCCTGCTGTTTCTGCTGGGCGAGGGTGGTCTCCTTTTTATTCAGAACTCGCTTTTGCTTACCGTCTGCATCCTCCACGGTATCGTAGATACGAATATCCCGCAGATTTAGCGTATCCTCTAAAATCCGGTAGGCATTGGCACGGCTGGTGCCGTAGGTCATATAGGCATGGACATCGTTCCGGCTCGGTGTACTCTTGCCGGTAATCTGCCATTCTGCCGTCATGGGAGAGAATTTCACTTCAATATTTCGGCGCAGATAGAACGGCGGTTCAAAGGTTTCTTCCATAAACTGCTGGATATAATCCCGATTGACCCATGTGGCACCAAGACGCACATCAATCTCCGAAGCATCCAGGTCTTTTGGCTGTGCCTTCTTCAAATATTCCGCGTTCACCGCAAAGGCAGGGTCAGAGGCCGCAGCCAACTCTGCCACACGGAGCTTTTCCCGGACATTGCCGGACAGATATTCATCAGCTGTTACCCAGCCGGTTTCCTCGCTGCCCTGCGTCATCGGGTCTTTGAAAATGACACCATGCAGTTCCTGCTGGATTTTTTCATATTCCCCTGGTGTACCTAAAAGCTCCGACATATAGGGCAAATCCACTCTGCCGCGCTCTCCAATGGAGATTGCCAGAGCTTCAGCCGGAGTATCCACGCTGGTAACAGCCCGTTCCGGTCGAATCGTCCGTTTGGTGAACATATCCGCCTTGGATTCCAGCCTGCCGTTTTCATCCACATTTTCCAGAGAGCAGAGCAGATAATAAGACGAATCTTCCGAAAAAGCCTGTGCATTTGCACGGGAATTGATAAGCCCATACTGATCGGCGAATCGGTCATAGGCTACATTCAGTTCCCGCTGTTTCTGGGCAATCGCTTCCTCCTGGTAATCGTTCAACTGATAGTCGATCAGTTCCTGCACAATGGTGCGAAGCTCCACCATGCCTTTGATCCTGCCGGTGGCTGTCGCAGAAAGGTCAGCCTTCCGCATGATGCTGTTCTCACGGAAGTAGACATCCCCATCCACTACGGCATAGGAGAAGTTCTTGACATTGGGGTCTGCCGGAATAGTTTCGCCCTGCAAGGACAACTCCTCCTCCGGTGCCAGCTCCTGTGCTTCATAATGACCGCCGATGTGCTGCACCGCCTCATGCAGCTGGTCTCCCAGATCCGCACCTGGAATCGGAATGACCGTACATTCTTCCTTGCCGTACTGGGTACTTTCCGTTGTAATCTCACCCAGCACCATTTCCGGGTGGTCAACAAAGTAGCCGTTGAGGGTTATACCCTCCGATGTCAGCCCCAGATGCACCCAATCCGGTTCGATATCAATGGGATGGTCTCTCTTTTGCAGGAAAATGATATCCGACACCACATCCGTACCGGCATTGGCACGGAATGCGTTGTTGGGAAGTCGGATAGCTCCCAGCAATTCTGCCCGCTGCGCCAGATACTTTCGTGCGTCCGGATTTTTGGAATCCATCGTATAGCGGCTGGTAACAAAGGCCACGATACCACCGGGCCGAACCTGATCCAGTGCCTTGGCAAAGAAATAGTTGTGGATAGAAAATCCGAGTTTATCATATGGCTTATCGCTGACACGGTAGTTGCCAAAAGGCACATTGCCCACGGCCAGATCATAAAAATCACGCCGGTCGGTGGTCTCAAAGCCTGCCACCTTGATTTCTGCCTGCGGATACAGCTTTTGCGCAATACGCCCGGTGATGGAATCCAGTTCCACACCATAGAGCCTGCTCCCCAGCATGGAATCCGGCAGCATACCGAAGAAGTTGCCGACACCCATCGACGGTTCCAGAATATTGCCTTTCTCAAATCCCATACTGTCCAATGCCTCATAGATTGCACGGATCACGGTAGGGCTGGTGTAATGCGCATTCAGAGTCGAAGCCCTGGCTGCGGCATATTCTTCTTCCGTAAGAGCTGCTTTCAGCTCCTTATATTCGCCTGTCCAGGCAGTTTTCTCTGCGTCAAAGGCATCTGCCAGCCCACCCCAGCCGACATAATTGGCCAGCGTTTCCTGTTCTTCCGGTGTCGCATCCCTATGCTGATTTTCTAAGGCTTTCAGCGTGTAGATGGCATCCATGTTGGCACGGAATTTCTGCTTAGGACTGCCTTCGCCGAGGTGAAAGCTGTTGATGCGGTAGTTCTCCGCATGTTTTGCTTCATGCCCTGCCCGGAACGCTTCTTCTTTTCCAGAATTCAGATCAACCACCAGATTGTGCAGGTGAACATTTTCCTCATGCCCCAAAATTCTTGCCAGATTTTCCTTGCTTTCCGAGCGGAAGATCGGATACACGGAATCCGGGTCCCGAAGTTCCACATCGAAAAGCCCGACTTTTTCAATCGTAAATGCCTTTCCGTCCAGATACAGCGTATCTCCAACGCGATAATCCGGCTGCACCGGAGCTGCGGGTTCTGGCTGCACAGTTGCAGGCTCTTTTTCAGCCTCCATGTTCCTGCCGCGAATCTCCTGCAACGCCTCTGATGCACTCACATAATCGGCAAATGTCTGCACTTTTCCGTCCGAATATCCGTAATACTCTTCTTTGACATAATCCCAGATGGCAAACGCATCTTTAGAATCCGGAAAGTTCTCGCCGGTCATTGTGACCACAAACCGTTCATCCGGTGCATAGCCAGACTCTCTGGAAAGTTCGCTGGCGTGTTCCTGCATTTCCAGTACCAGAGGATCTGTCTCTGCGTGAGCCGATTCCTGTACTTCTTCGGATTCCACATCTGGGAATGGAATGTCCTGCTGCAAATTCTGCTTGCTCTGTTCAACATAGAGCCAGTCTTTTGCTTCCCGTTCCTGAACTTTTTCAATCAACTGCTGGCGGTAGGTCTCTGCCTCCCATTCGCTGGTAAACTCTTCGCTGACACCATCCGGCTCCACATGAATGCCGTCCTGAATATCATCCCAGACCGCATAACCATCGTCTGTCTCCATCACGGTAAACCGCTGTGGTGCCGCCAGTTCACTCCGGGCATATACATCCGCAGCCGTATTCAGCATGTTGTCCACATGCTCATTTCCGGTATCGTAGCGTTCCGGTGGCGTTGGCGGAAACACATGGGCGGCAGTCGGCATAGGAAGCGGCGCGCCGTATTCCTGCTCCAGCTTCCGATACTCTTCCATTTCCAGCGCGGTCAGGTACTGATCATTTTCCACAAGCCGGTCTAACCGCTTATCCACCGCCGACCATGTGAGTCGCACTTCCCGGTCATGGTCATAATTGCGAAGCAGAATACCTCTTCCGTTATAATCGGCAAAACCGCGACTGCCATCCATAAAGGTATAGCTGTGGCCACCGAGACCGTATTCCGCTTTCAAGAATGCAGCTCGTTCTTTTGCGTCCCCTTGCTGCTGATACAGCGCATAAATACGGATCTTTCCGCCTTCAAAATTGGAGCCTGTCCGCAGCATCCGGTCGATTTCATCCTCAGAAATAACAAAAGCGGAGGGCTTTTCGCTCTCCGCTTCTTTGGCTGCATTTTCTGCCGCCGCATCAATTTTCTGAATCTGCTCTGCTTCGGACTGAAACAGACTCATGAAGTTTAACTGTTGATAAGTTCCGTCAGAATGACTTCCTCTGCCTGCGCTTTCAGCATGTTCATGTGCTGCACCCAGGCCATCTGGTTCAATTTCTTGTCCGGTGCCGGATTCGCTTTCAGAAGATCCGCCATCATCTGCTCCATCCGTGCGGTCGCGGTCTCCTGAATCTCCCACAGGTGCGGGTACAGCTTCTCGGTCAGGATCAGGTGATTGTACAGCAGCGTGTTGTTCTCCTGCAGAAACGCTCTGCGCATCCTCCCGTACTTGCCCAGGGGCTTCTGTTCCTGCACCGACAACTGGATGTCCGGAATCAGGTAATCGCCGTTCTTCGTGTAATTCAGCTCCATCATAGTTTTGGCTCCTTTCTGCCTGCTTATCTCTTTCATAGGTTCGGATCGTGCGTTCAATTTCCCGGAAGATCTGGCTGGACATTTCGCTGACCGCAGTTCCCAGCACATTGGCGGCAGCCTGCGTATTAAAATCAAAGATGTCCAGAAAATCCTCGTGCTCAAAATAGTCATCTGCATTGCCCACCGTCCGGGTAAAGACGGAATATGCGATGCTGACAGCGGCAGCTCTCTTAAAGGAAGCTCCGATGTTGAGTTCATCATATCCTTCCAGATAGGAATCTGCAACGATGTCACTGATCTGCCTGCGGTTTTCCTCCCAGTAATCCCTTGCAAGGCGTTCTGCCGCTTCCATGATATGATTTTCCAGAGACCCAGCACCGGCAGAAACATCAAATGCTGCATCCAGTGCGCGAATGATTGGCTGCTCATGCTCCGCATTCATTTTCCAGAGCTGTACCGGTCGGGAATTCTTCCGTTCTCCGGTATCTGCCACATCAAATACATACCGCAGTTTCGGCTGCTCGCCGCGCATGTCCAAAAGAGCAATGCCCTTGGAGCCACGCTTCACATAGCGGTTCATCCGATCATTCCAGAGATCGTACTCTGCACAGGCCGTCGCTTCTGGTCTCTGCTTATAGATCATCAGCTGCTCCGCAAAAGGATACTTATAAAGCCGTGCGGATGTGGTCAGAAACGCTGTCCACTGCTCTTTGCTGCCAGTGATCTGTGCCGCAGCTTCCTGCGCCATCTGCATATAATAAGCCGTTTTCGTCATCATCTGTCTTTTTCCTCCTCTCCTTTATTCGTCCGGATACAAATCCAGTGCCTCATATTCTGCATCCGTCATCTCTGCCAGTTTTGCAAGCAGCGAGGCCGTCCACCTGCGCAGGTTTCTGTCTCTGCCCGTCAGACTTTTTTGCATCTTTTGAAGCTCTTCGATCAGCCCTGTCCGTGTGCCAGGGCTGTAAAGCATCATGAGCATCCATTCGTCATCCGTAAAACGCATTTATAACTCCTTTTCTTCGCAGCACCTGCGAGGCGGCGCAGGCGGCACAGCCTCCTGCTTTTCCTTCAGCTGATCCAGAACCGATGCTTTCTCCACCGGTTCTTCCTTCTTTCCGTTATTGATTACGCCGTCAATCATGCCGTAATCGTCCTCCATTGCCATTTCTGCGGCTTTCAGGTAGTTCTCCGGTTTCAAAAATCCGGGCAGTTCCTGGAAGCCGATGGAATCCACATAGTGACAGCTTACAACACCATTCTGCCGTAAAGCCACGATGTCAGACACAGAAAGACTATGACCAGTAAAATCATCAGGGCGGGAAACATTGAATTTCGCATACAGTTCCTCTAACATCGTATTCTGATCCTTGTAGGGAAGAAGCGGAGCCGTATAAACCACCTCATAATGGTCAATATCCGGTTCCAGCCCCATCCGTTCCAGTTCGCGCATAGACGAAAAGCGTTCATATACCGTATCCTCGCTGCGGCGAAGCTGCAAAATCGCATACTGGTCGGTAGTACTGTCGAGAAATGCCATCATTCTTTCGTCCGGTGCCTGCGTTCCATGCACTTCATCCCATTTTTCAATTCTTGCCATCGTTCATTTCTCCCTTCTCCATAAACGGCAGGCCGTTTTCCTTTGCTTCCTGCCGCTGCTGTTCCCGCCGCTTTTCACTATAAGGCGGTCGGATACCGACGCAGCGTTTCGGAATCGTATAAGTGACCGACCCATGCTCCCGGTGCTCCAAAATAAACTGCTCCGGATACTGTTTTCGCAGTTCCCGAAGCTTCTTAATCAGGCGGCTGTCATGGGTATAAATGCTGGCGGTATCCAGTTCATTATCAAAATTGATGACGGTTTCCTGCTCTGCCTTCGTAAGCTTGTATTTCATCGCTCTGCCTCCTTCGCCTTGGCAGCTTTCACCGGCGTATCCGTTCTGGAAGACAAATCCGAGAGTTTACCCAGCACAGATTCCCGTCTGCTGATTTCCGCTTCCTCTGCACGATCACAAAGTTCATCATAGTCAATCCGCGTCATGGTGCGGCCACCGAACCCATAATCCGAAAGAATCTGGTCTCTGGCTGCATTCATGCTGATTTCCGGGTTGTCGATCTGTCCACCGTCAATTTCCGTAAAGTCCTTATGATATAAGGTATAGTCGTAACCGTCCTCACAGGTCTGAATGGCAAGAAAGCCCTTGCCTCCCAAATCCCATGCACTGCGTTCTTCCGTAATCAGCGGCTCCGGGCGGCATGTACCACCGCCGCGTTCCAGCATTTCTGCCAGCTGACAGATGTGCAAAACATCATACCCCAGGCGCAAATGATATTCGTCCATATATTCGCAGCGAGCTGAGAACTTCCGGTTCGGATACTCGATCTCCACTGCACTGCCATCCGGAATTTTGAACCGATCCTCGTAGTTGCTGGTGATAAACCGGATATTTTTTGCATTCTCCAGCTCAGGATCAGCCTTTTTCATCTGCCAGAGAACCTTTCTGCCGCCGCGTACCTGCTCCAGCATCTCCGGAGCTACCGGCGCAACGGCAAGACCGTCAAGCTGGGAAATCTTCTGAAGTGCTACCACCCTTGCGCTTTCTTCCAGCGTAGAAGACGGCTGTTTATCCAACACATCCCAGCCAATGTGTCCCTCGGTGGTCTGCACCTTGCTGTCCATATCAAAGCAATGGAATTCCACGCCGTCCTGCTTTTCCTGCAAGGAAAGCAGCGCAGCATTATCCACCAAATAAGCTGCATTCATCATTTTCATGCTCATTTTTTACCTCCAAACTCCAGCTTAAATGCTGCTGCACCGTCCTCGCCAGTCTCTACATGAACGGTTGTGTCATAGTAACGTCCAGACTTCTTGGAATAGCAGTGGGTAAGCCGTGCTTTTCCCTGATTTACCAGTTGCTTTGCCAGTTCCTCTGTCATCTGCTTTCCCAGTGTCTGAAAGAACCTGTTTTCCTTCCAGAGTGCAAATTTACAGTTCTTATCCCTGCAAAACCATCCATTTGCCGTTTCACAAACATCACTGCCGCAGGCGGGGCAGGAACCAATGACTTTGCATTCCGGCTGCATCAGGACATTGGCACCTTTCACAGCCTCGTAGGTTTTTACAAGTCCGCTGACCATGCTGCTGATTTCTCCCATAAAGGCATCGCTGTCATACTCGCCGTGTTCTATTTTCAGCAGTTTTACCTCCCAGTCTGCCGTCATGGATGGAGACTGAATCTGTTCCGGCACCACCGTCACCAGCGCATTTCCCTTGTCCGTAGAACAAAGGTATTTCGTTTTCTTATCGCCCCTGCGCTCGATAAAGCCTTTCTGTACCAGTTTTTCGATGATGGCAGCGCGTGTAGCTGGTGTGCCGATGCCTTTTCGCTCTACACCAGCCGGAAATTCATCCGAGCTGGCACTTTCCATCGCTGAAAGCAGAAGATCTTCGGTAAACCTCTTGGGTGGGCTGGTCTTGCCTTCTTTCAGATCGACACCGGCAAGTTCCAATGTCATGCCTTCCGAAAGCTCCGGAAGATCACCTGCCTCCGCATTCTTCTCAGCATCTTCAACCGGCTTTCCTGCATATTGCCTCCAGCCCATATCCGTGACTGTTTTGCCTTTCGTGCGGAACTTCTGACCGGCACACTCCGCTTCTACTATGGTTTCTGCATAGTGGCAGGGTGTTCCGACCGCACAAATCAGCCGCACCGCCAGCAGAGTAAGAATCGCTTGTTCTCCACTGGGAAGCGAGGAAATGTCATAACCCGCCGCTGTTTTTGTAGGGATAATGGCATGGTGATCGGTGACTTTCTTAGAATTGATGACCTGCGCTGCATTCACCGGTGCCGGTACATCCGCCTGAATCTGAAAGCTCTGCTGGATCACAGAAACAAGTTCCGGCACCAGCGGTGCCATATCATCCGTCAGATACCGGCTGTCGGTACGGGGATATGTCACGAGTTTCTTCTCGTACAGAGCCTGTGTGTAATCCAGGGTCTGCTGGGCAGTGAATCCCAGCTGCCGATTTGCTTCTCTCTGAAGCGATGTCAGATCAAACAAGGCCGGGGGCTTCTCTGATTTTTCTTTCTGCTCTACCTTGGTAATGATGGCACTTCCTGCCTGGCAACACTCTGCCACCAGTTTTTCTGCTTCTGCTTTTTCTTTCATTCGCTCACCGCCCGCTTGAAAATCCCGAAATTTTAATTCTGCCGAGTAGAACGGCTCCGGCTTGAACGCCCGGATTGCTGCATCTCGCATAACCACCATCGCAAGCGTTGGTGTCATCACGCGCCCCACATTCAGGGTCTGCCCATACAGACATGAAAAAAGCCGGGTGGCGTTGATTCCGACAATCCAGTCGGCTCGCTCCCGGCATAAAGCCGCCTCATATAAGGCATCATATTCTGTTCCCGGTCTGAGCTTCTGAAAGCCTTCCCGGATAGCACTGTCCTCCATTGATGAAATCCAAAGCCGTTCCACCGGCTTTTTGCAGCCGCACTGATGGTAAACCAGTCGGAAAATCAGTTCGCCCTCACGCCCTGCATCGGTTGCACAGATCAGACTCTCCACATCTTTCCGCTGCATGAGCTTTTTCAGGATTCCGAACTGCTTTTTCGTGCTGGCGGACACCTGATACTGCCAATGTTCCGGCAAAATCGGAAGATCATCATACTTCCACTTTGCATACTTTTCATCATAGGCTTCCGGCTGGGAAAGTTCCACCAGATGCCCCACACACCAACTGACAAGGTAGCCATTGCCCTCCATATAACCGTCCCCGCGCTGATCTGCCCCGATCACTTTCGAGAGACTCATGGCAACCGAGGGCTTTTCCGCTAATACAAGCTTCATTCGATACTGCTCCTTTCGCAAAAAAATTAGCAGCCAGGCACCGAAGCGCATGACTGCTATGTAAGGAACGGTATTCTGTTTTAGGTCTACAAACTGGGGCTTTTATGATCTTGCCACAGCTTATCAGTCTATGCACGTCAACTGTTGAAACCGCCGTGTACCGAACGGTACGCACGGTGGTGTGAGAGGACGGCGGCTAGTCACCGCCTCCTACTCGCTTGTGCCCATGTTTCGGCCCTCCACATCATCACTCCGCGCATGCGTTGTGCCTCGCCGCAACGCATTCTGCCCCTCGCTGACTCATCGCCAGGCATCGCTGATGGTGTTCGTCTGCCCATCCTCACTTCTGCAGTATCTGCTTTTCGTTCTCCTGCACACGCCGCTCGAGCGCTGTATACTGCCGGAGCTCGTCCTCGGTAAATCCCCGGAACTTCGCCTGCTCGTAGTCACGCTCCGCGGCCGCGATATCCTGCAGCACCGCATCCGACGCCGGCAGCAGCTCGAGACGAATCTTCCGCGGCTCGCGTTTTTTCTTCGTCATTCCGTTCGCGTCTGCATCCTGTGCCTCGCCACGCTTTCCGAAAAGACCGGTCGCCTCGGCTATTTCCGCCGCTTCACGTCGTTTCCTCGGCACGTCGACCACTTCGAGCATCCCGCGTGAGACCAGCTTCTGCAGCGCGGCGCGCAGATCCCCGCGGCTCATATGCATCAGCTCCGCGAGATCCTTCCGGCTCAGCGCCTTTCCGGCATCCTTTCGATCAGTCGCCTCCACGGCATCTTCCCGCGCAGGCATCTGCGCTTCAGCCCCTCGAGAGAGCGCCTTTCCCGCGTCCTTCCGATACAGCAGCAGCGACAGCTCCGCCAGCGTCATATCATAGTTCAGCGCCACCGACTCGAGATAGCGCTCGAGCAGCTTCCGGTCGCGGTACTTCTCCACGATGATCCCATCCTCCGAAATCACCTCCTGCAGCGCCTGGCTCCGCTCCTCACCGAGCTTCTGCGTCCCCGGAATCGTCGCCGGGAACACGAAACCATCCTTCGCCGCATCCACTAGAAAATGATAGACCTGCAGCCGCTTCCGCTCATACGCATCCTCATCCAGCACATGCTTGAAGAAGTCGTTGTAGCACTCGAACATCGCGAGTTTCATCTCCACCGTCCGCGCGAAGCTGATCTTCTGATTCACCAGCGAACCCTTCGTCTTCACATAATAGTAGACCGGCGTCCGCAGCGCATAGAACGTCGTCGCATAGCGCACATACTCGAGATTAAACAGAAAATCCTCGCACCAGCTGAGCTTCGCATCCATCCGGATCCCGTGCGCCTCCACAAGCGAGCGCCGGTACAGCTTATTCCACAGCACCCCATAGTAGTAGTCCGCCGGGTTCTCCATCATGAAGCCAACGAACGCTTCACGCCCGATCACCTGGTCCGCGTCGATATCCCCCTTCTGCGACACCATCTCTCCGACGACACGATAGAAATCCGCGATCACCATGTCGCAGCCCGTCTCCTCGGCCGCCCGCACCATCAGCTTCGTCGCATCCGCCGTCAGCCAGTCATCACTGTCCACGAACTGCAGAAACGTACCCCGCGCCCGCGCGATCGCCTGGTTTCGCGTATCCGACACCCCCGTATTCTCCTTATGCACGACCACCACGCGCGCATCCGCCCGCGCATATCCGTCGCAGATCTCCCCGGACCGATCCTTACTTCCATCATCCATGAGGATCAGCTCGAAATCCCGAAACTCCTGATTCAGAATACTGTCCACACAGCGCGCGAGACTCTTCTCCGCGTTATACACCGGCACGATGATACTGACCTTCGGCTCCATAGGCACCTCCATCAAAAAACTACTTCTAGTTGTACCATAAAACCCTCCCGTTGACACTCGTATATTTCTGCTCACTTTTCCCGGGCCAATGTCTCGGCCCTCCGCCTGCTCACTCCGCGCCCACGCGTCCGCACCCTCCACCTTCTCACGTCGCGTCCACCCATTCGCACTCGTTGCCTTTATCGCGCCCATGCCTCCGCCCACTACCTCCTCACGTCGCATCGAAGCACCAATTCCCTCATGAAAATGTCATATTACAGCATAAATTCGCTCATGAAAGTGTAATGAAGCACGGATTATTCCCTCATGAAAGTGGCAAAATACTGAAAAGAACGCTCATAAAAGTGGCAGAGCACGGAAATCTGAATGGTAAAATTCCGAGTTGTTGAGCTGTTCTTACTTTCTATTTTATCAGATATCGCCTACAGAGTCCATAGCTTCATAGCTCAAAACAGTTCACCCACCAACCATTTGGCTATGTAAAGGGGACGGCTTTTCAGCCGCCCCCACCGGTCAACGCTGCGTTAATCAGACAGGTTCATCGTCCGATTCCGCTTCATAATCCTCGTTGACATCCACTTCTTCGTCCTCGTCACCATCATCCTCCGGCAGCTGGAGCGTATCTTCATCCTCATCGTGATAATCCGCATCCGGGTCCGGCTGATTTTTCTTGGACGCAGGCTTTACGCCCTTCATCTTGATATAGAGATAACCGCCGACACCGGCTGCACCGATCACAAACAGAAGCAGCATAATCATCGGAAGCGGAGACGATTTCTTCTGCTCGCTCTCTGTTTTCTGCTCTTCCGGTGCCGGTTCCGTCTCCTGCGGCTTTTCGGTTTCCGCAGGTTCCGTGACTTCCGGCTCCTTCTCCCGATACTTGGCAGCTTCCTCTTCATCCATCAGCGCAAGCAGATCGGCCTCGTCCACCATGTTCAGGAAATGCACATTCTGGTTGCCGTCTTTATCGCGGTCGATGATCAGATAAAAGGTGTTGCCCGCCTTTGTCACCAGCGTAATGAACTGCTGGCTGGATTTATCTTCTTCCTCACCGATATCGTCCACCAGCGTCATATTTCCTTCCGGAGTCAAAGCTGCACTGGATTTCGTCTCATCCTCGTATGACATTCCACTCTGCATCAGATCCAGAAACAGCTTCAGCGCATCTTCACTGAACATGCTGCTGTCTTTTGCAGAATCCGTGACATTCAGGTACTTTCCATGTGCATACCCGGTTTTGCCGTTGAAGTTTACCTTATACCAGTCACCGCATTTTTCGACAATCTCCACCGTATCGCCGGAATGCAGATATCCGATAATCTCCTGATCCATGCCGGGACCGGAACGAAAATGCAGACTGGTGATCCCCGGCACCACCGTACCAGTCTGCTTTTGGGACTTTTCGCTGCCGATATTGTATTCTTTGCCGCCCACCGTAACGATCAGGTTCCCATCCGCATCCGTAGAGACCTCATAGCCATCCGGCAGAACCTGCATGTCCGGGTCGATTTCGATGCTGTCGGTATTGTCCGTTTTCCCCGCATTTGTGCTTTCTGCTGCATCCGTCTCCTGTGCAGCGGTACTGACAGGCGTGTTCTTCTGCACATCATCGCCCGTATAGGCAAATGCAGTGGTCGTAAAGGTTCCTGCCGCCATCACGCTGGCAAGCAGCATTGCCATCATCTTTTCCATTCCATATCCTCCGTTTCTTTCTCATCCAGTTTCAGGTTCTCCGGGTTGGGAACCGCAGCCTGCGCCAGCTGAATGATGACTGCCAGCTGTTCCGGGGTCAGGCTCTGGGCATGTACCATTTCACAGATTTCGCTGTTTTCCTGCTCGTGGTACTTTCTGTCCCATTCCTTTCTGCGCTCCTCCCATTCATCGCGTTTCCTGCGGGCTTTCTCGCGCTCCGCAGCAATCTTTTCCAGTTTCAAGCTCATATCGTATCCTTTCCGGGCGAATAAACGCCCTATTTTTATCGAATTCTTCCCATGCAGTAGTAGTGCTGCCGCCAGTAGCTCGTCTCAATGGAAGCATAGGAAATTGGTGAGCCACAGTGGATCATCATCCCGTTGCCGACATAAATGCCCACATGGGATGCGCCACTGGTGTTGTAGGTTTTCTGGAAGAAGATCAGGTCTCCGGGCTTTGCCTCACTCTTCGGGATAATGTCGCATTTTCCCATCAGACCGTTGGCCGTCTGCCTGCCTACATTCCAGCCATTGCCGCAGTGGTTGATGACCCAGCTTACAAAACCGGAGCAGTCAAAACTGGTACTCGGCGAGCTGCCGCCCCAAACATAGGGATAACCGAGATATTTCTCTGCTTCGGTAATCATCTTCCGGAATTTTTCATCCGTCAGAGCTTCGCCCGGAATGTCGTAATCCTGGTATTCTCCGCTGGAACCCGCGCCATCCGGCGTTGCAAAGGCTATGCCTGCAAACAGGTCATCTCGATTGCCCCGGCACTCCAGTGTGACTTCGTATCGTTGCAGCTGGTCATCTGTAAGGCCGGAATTTCTTGCAACATAGTCAACGCCCCGATTGAGCAGTGTTACATTGAGGATTTTATACTCATACTGTACCGTCACCTGATAGGTGTAGGTGTGTCCGGTTCCGGTGATTGGATTGTAGCGATAGCCCACACGGGTTTCCTTCCTTGTCCGGATTTCCACCTTTTCCTCCAACTTCAGCTCATACTGCGCTTCAAAAATACTCTGGAGCCGCGCCTGCACCTGGCTTCTCGTATAGTTTTCAAATTCTACGGTCAGCAGAGATGCAAGCTCATAGGGATTGTGACCAATCTCTGCCAGATTGTAGCGATACTCGTCATAGCCCGGATGGTCGGTTTCAATGCGGTCGATTTGTTTGCGAAGTTTATCTTCCAGCCTGGTATAATCCGTCTCCACGCCTTTCAAATCTTCATCTTCTGCCGTGTAGGAAGTCCCCAGCACCACATTGCCGCCGCCATTGATCAAGACGGAGCATGACGAAACCGACCCGGCAATCACCAAAACAAGCAGTCCCACGGCTGCGATACCGATGATGATATGCGAGTGGCTCTGCACAAACTGAAATGCCTTTTCCGTTATACTGACAGTACCCTGTGCAGCTTTGGCTGTGCCAGATGCTGTGTTCTCCGCAGCGGCCGCACCTGCCTTCGCAGCGGCATACTCTTTTTTGATGGCCTGCTTCTGCCGCCATCGGGAAAAGAGATTGGAACCAGCCTGCAGATCAGACTTCATGCGTTCCGCAAAGATGGAATCTACGGCATCTTTATTTCCCTTTTTCTCCAACCGCTCCAGCTTTTTGTACTGCCGCAGCTTTCGACCATATTGGAACCGGGAACCAGCACGGGCTGCACCTTCCGCTGAGCCTTCGGTAAAATGCGCTGCCTCCACACCAGAATTATTATCCTGGTCGGCATTGCGCACACTCTGATGTGCCTTGGCTGAAAGTGCATCTGCCGCAAGATTTCCCGGCTTCTTTGGCTTTCCGCCTTTTTTCCCGGAAGCTGCTGCATTCTTTTTCGCTTTTACTTCCTGATCTGATTTCAGCTTCTTACTGCGCATCTTAGCAAGATCGGCCTCGTGACGAATCTGCCTTCGGTGTTCCGCTTTTTTCTTGCCGCCGTCTCCCGTACTGCTATCTGCGGTTTTGCTTCTGGAATCGCGAAGGGTGTTCTCCGCACCCTCGCGCTCCTGCCGCAGCTTGTCTCCGAGATTCGGATTTTTCTTGCCAGCCATCGCTTACGCCTCCTTCGCTTCCTGCACTTCGGTTAATTTTGTCGTCATAATCCGGTACAGTTCCAGATCGGTCGGGAAACGATCAACGAACGGCAAAATCACATTTCCGTAGAACAGCAGTCCTTCGCCTTCACCGGAGTGGGTCACATAGGACAGCTGATGTGGGCTGATATTCAGCTGATCCGCCAGAATCTGACGATCACCGGCTGCTTGATTCAGCATATAAATGAAGTCGCTGTTTTCAAAAATGTTCGTCACTTCGCGGGAAGAAAGCAGGTCTTTCACATTCTGGGTGATGCCGGTGGGAATACCGCCCCATTTACGGAATCGCTTCCAGATTTCCACGCTGTAGGCCGCTGTCTGCTCTTCTTTCAAAAGCAGATGGAACTCGTCCATATAGTAGCGGGTGGCTTTACCGGCATTACGGTTGGCGGTCACACGCCCCCAGACCTGATCCTGCACCACCAGCATCCCGATCTTTTTCAGCTGCTTGCCCAGCTCCTTGATGTCATAGCAGACCAGCCGGTTATTGATATCTACGTTGGTGCGGTGGTTGAACAGGTTCAGAGAACCGGTTACATAGATTTCCAGTGCCGTTGCCACATGGTGTGCCTCCTTTTCATCCTGCCGGAGCAGAGCTTCGTACAAATCCTGCAAAACGGGCATGTTCTCCGGCACCGGGTGTTCAAAATAGGTCTGGTAAATCTGATGAACACAGCGGTCGATGACCGTCTTTTCTACCGGCTGCAAGCCTTCTTTTCCGCCCACGATCAGCTCACACAGGGACAGGATGAAATCTGCTTTCAGGGCAATCGGATTATCCTCTTCCGAATAGTTCGCATTGATGTCCATTGGGTTGATATACTGCGTGCTGGAAGGGCTGATTTTAATGACCTGCCCCTCAAATTTCTGCACCAGTGCTGTGTACTCAGCTTCGGGATCGCACACGATTACATCGTCATCCGTCACCAGGAACGCATTGGCGATTTCTCTCTTGGCAGAGAAGGATTTACCGGAACCGGGGGTACCCAGAATCAGCCCGTTGGGGTTTTTGAGCTTTTTCCGGTCAACCATAATCAGGTTGTTGGACAAAGCATTCAGCCCATAGTACAGAGCCTCTTTCCCGGTCTGAAACAGTTCCTGGGTGGTAAACGGCACGAAAATTGCCGTGCTGCTGGTAGTCATGCTGCGCTGAATCTCAATCAGGTTCTGTGCCAGCGGCAGGCAGCTCATCAGCCCCTGCTCCTGCTGGAAGTCCAGACGGCGCAGGTTGCAGTTGTACTTTTGTGCAATGCTGGAAGCCTGAAACACATTGGTTTCCAGCTCCTGCTCCGTTTCGCCGGTGTTCATCACCAGAAAGGTCAGCAGGAACATACGCTCATTCTGGCTCTGCAATTCCTTCAGCAGTGCCTTTGCGTCCTTACCGTAAGTTGCCAAATCGGACGGAATGATGTCCATATCGTATCCGGAACGGACTGCTTTCTTCTGTTCCTCAATCTTGGAACGATCCAGCTCCGTAATGGTGTGCTTAATGGACTTGATTGCTTTATTCTGGTCTACTGACTGAATGTGCATGGTCACGATCTGGCTGGATTCCATATCCAGAAAGTCCTTCAGCAGCTGATCCGAAAGGTCGGAAGCTGTGATCTGGAGATAGGACATGGAACCATACATCCCGCCCATCTGAAAAATCCGGTTCTTCGGAAAGGCAAATCCGGTCGGAGCAATAAAGTCCTTTACCGACAGCCCACTCTCCGGCAGCCATTTCCAATCGAAATTGAATCGGTCATGGTCACCCATGTGGAACATATCGTGCATCAGATGAAGCCGTTCCTTGCCGTTCAGCAGTTTTGCCTGGACACCCAAACGTTTGAAGTTGTTCATCAGGTCGATCTCAATGTGAATGAGCCTCGGCTTTGCCTGTTTCATGGATTCCGCCTCAATGCCAAACGTCAGATACTTCGTCTTGGTCAGGCCGTTGTTGCCCTGGGCAAGCTGGCGGCGCAGCATGGTGCTGTACTCCGTGCGCACCGGATTGAAATGATCCTTCTGGTACGGAATACGCACCATCTTCTCAAAATTCGAGGCATCCGTAGCCATATTCATAAAAGAAAGCTCAAAGCGGATGCTGGAATCAAAGAAGTTTAGGAAGCTGCACCATTCCTCAAAGATAGCCGTCTGATCCTCCTGTTGTGCCAGCTGATAATTGATGTCCTGAAACTGAATGGTTTTGGTGTAGTAGTTGTCCGTCACACGGCAGATACCATCCGGGAACATCCGCTGAAAAGGAATGCTCTCCTGTGCCGAATGCGGAACCGTGCGGTCACCCCTTGCACGGTCGATCACCATCTGCACCTGTTTCTGCTCTGCGGCTGACAGATGGGACGGCATTCGGATGTCCTCCTGCTTTTTATTCTTCGCTGTCAGCTTTTCGAGAATTTTGAACAATGCGATTTACCTCCATTTCCACGTCTGCCTGCTGAACCAGCAGTGCATAGTAATTTTTTGTTTTGTAAGGCCGCGTTTTCGGCCGCTTGAACTTTGCCTCATAGAAGTGCTTTGCCACCACTTCCAGCGGCTGACCATCTTTCTCATACATGGCAAGAAAGAAAAGCGGCAGCATCACTGCCATCATGCCAAGTGCAGCAAGACTAAGATTCCCGCTGGATTTAAGCAAAAAGAAAACCGGAACGCCAATCAGCGCACCGGCTCCGAAGCAGAGAATCTGCCGTTTGGTCAGGTTCATAAATACCTTGGTTTTGACCTTTGAAAGGTCTCGCGGCACAGAAATATAAGATGCCATGAATCATTCCTCCTCTCCTTAGTGCGCTGCAAACACGGATTTCGCGAGGCTTCCCGTCTTAAATAGGGTAAATGCCAGCAAAACCGTATAACCCATAACGCCCCAAATGCTGCTGATAATGTTATCCGAAAAGGACAGGTTCTGAATCAGAACTGCATAGATGCCTACACAGATTATGATAAGAAATCCCTGGAATCCCAGTGCAAACAGGGAGCGCAGATAGTTTTGACCGGTATGGCTCTGCTCATGGTTGCCAAAGGTTGCGAACGGGATCGGTGCAAGGCTCACCATGAGATATATTTCCACCATTCGGCCATACACGATGACAAAGATGATAGCCGACAACGCCAGCATCGTGACCTGAACCACAAAGGTCTGCAAATACAGTCCCAGCAACGGTCCCAAGTCCATTCCTTCCAGTGTAGCCTGCATTGCTGTCAGGGTCGCATCACTGACGGACGTACTGCCGGAAATCAGACCGCCGCTTCGAGAGATCACTTGCTGTGCCACATCAAAGACAGCCATCGTGATATTGAATGTGTTCGAGATCAGAGTCACTGCCAGAAAGGTCTTAAAGACCCATTTGAAAAATGTCCAGGTCTCGAAATTTGCCAGATTGTTATGCTCGATAAGCATCTGGATCAGCTCATAACAGGCGATGAATGTCAGCACCATTCCGGCAATGGGCAGGATCACGGATTCCGAGATGTTGCGGATCATAGAAAAGACCGCAGGTGAAAAGTTCGCCGGTGTGGTTCCCACATCGCCTGCGATCTGTCCAACCTGCTGGTTGACCGAATCGAACATCCCTGAAAGATTTCCCATGATGCCGCTGATGATCATGCTCTTGAGCCAATCTGTGATCTGTTCAAGGATACTCTGCATGAGCCGCCTCCTTTCTTACGCAAACACGCCGAACAGCTTCGCCATCCGGGACAGAAGCATGAACAGCTGTGAGAAAAGAGACAGTGCCGATGCAGTTGTAGTAAGAAACGCCATAGATTTGTCCTCCTGTAACTTGTCCGGCCTATCAGCCGGTGCGATTCTAAACTGCGGTTCTGCGTCATACTTCCAACATGTGCACCTGCCGGAGAGCGCAGAAAATAGCCAGCTGCGGAGATTGCCTGCACCTGACTATGTAACAGGCAGCTTTCGCCGCCCGGTCGGAATCTTCGCTCCGACAGTTTTCGCTTAACCGAACAGACCAGAAAGCAGCGGCACCAGAGTCGTGCCGATCAGTGCCACGCCGCCGCCAGCCATCAGCTGCTTCATTCCCTGAGACTTTGCACCAGGGTTGTCGTTGCCGTAACCCTCCAGCAGGTTGATCGCTCCCCAGATGCCGAGGCCGGCACCCAGTGCGATAACGAGGGTCTGAAGAACGGTTACTGCGCTGTTGAAAAATGCCATAAATGTGTACCTCCTTGTACAATGCGCCCTTACGGGCTGATGAATAGTGAATATCCCCCTGCATGTGCACCTGCAAATGGGCAAACATATAGCCAGATTTCCAATCCCAATCAGAAACCTGGCTATGTAAAGAGGCGGCAGCTCGCCGCCTCTTCTTATTCTGTTGCCAGCAGCGCACCCATGACATCTTCGCCGTCAGAGCAACCTTACTTGGCATGATCTGCGTCAACCACTTCGTACTTATCACCGGGCTTGAGCTTCAGCCGATGATCGAGAAACGCCTCGATGCTGAACGTGTTTTTCTTATCAGCACCGGCAGTGAGCTTGTAGTTCGGATGCTGGGTCAGATCGTATTTATCTGACTTGAACGGTCTGACACCGCGCAGCTGCAAAATGCACTTTCCGCCATCCAGCACAGCCAGTTCATCCACCGAAGCCAGGTCATGCCCAACCTTTTGGTAATTGGTGCCGTAAGATGGGCTATTGCCTCTGGTATCGGAAGTGTTGTACAGATCAATCGTTTCTTTTCCCAGTGCCTGATTCAGCTCTTTTAGCGTAGTCGGCTCCGAACCGCCAAGGAAAATACGAGAATCCATATTGCCGATGATGGTATCGGCATTGTCCTTGTAGATTGCCTTCAACTGGCTCTGTGCCTGAAGCACCAGACACGCCGAGATTTCTCTTGATCGGATGGTGGCTACCAGCTTTTCCAGATTCGGAATCTGACCAATGTTCGCACACTCATCAATCAGGCAGCGCACATGCACCGGCAGTCTGCCGCCGTAAACATCATCCGCTTTTTCGCACAGCAGGTTAAACAGCTGTGTGTAAATCATGGAAATCAGGAAATTAAAAGTCGGGTCTGTATCGCTCATAATGAGGAACAGAGCCGTTTTCTTATCTCCCACCGTATCCAGCGACAGCTCATCGTACATAGTGATATCACGGACTTCCTCAATATCGAAGGGAGCAAGACGTGCGCCGCAGCTCACCAGAATCGACTTTAAGGTCTTGCCCGCCGCCAGCTTGAACTTGGCATATTGGCGGACAGCAAAGTGGTTCGGTTTTTTCTTTTTCAGAGCTTCAAACATCTGATCCACTGGATTCTGAAAGGTTTCATCATCCTCGCGTACTTCCATCGCATTCAGGAATTCAATCAGCGTTGCAAAGTTCTGCTCTTCCAGCGGTGCCTCATAGTGGATATAACCAATCAAAGCACAATACAGCAAGGTCTCTGCCTTCGTCCAGAATTCGTCACCGGCCTTGCCGTCCCCTTTGGTGTTGGCAATGAGGGTTGTGGTCAGCTTCAAAATATCCTTTTCGCTGTGAATATACGCGAAGGGATTATAATGCATCGACTTTCTGAAATTGATAGTATTGAAAATCCGGATACTGTATCCGTTCTTCAAAAGGGCTTGGCCGCAGTCGATTACGATATCGCCTTTCGGGTCAGTGACCACATAGGAACTGTGGCATTGTAAAAGATTGGGTTTAAGCCAAAACCGGGTCTTGCCGCTGCCGGAGCCGCCCACCACCAGCACGTTTTTGTTTCGGGCATTTGCCGGATTCTTCGGGCGGTTGCCCATCATCAGCCGCTCCGTCCGGGTCAGAATCACATTGTTTGCAAACACTGGATCTTCAAACGGTTCGATGTCTTTCTGCGTACCCCAACGAGCAGAGCCATACTCCATGCCATGGCGATATTTCTTGGCATTTTTGCCTTTCAGGTACACAGCAAGCCGCAAACCCGCTCCGCAGCACACACCAATCAGCAAATCCATCGGATGCAGACTTGGCATCGGGTTGGAAAATGCTGCACCCAGGGCAGAAAGAAAGCCGAGGAGCTTTTCAGACATGTCTGCGCCCTCGGCAATTCTCCACGCTTCTCCCAGATTGGTACATACAAGACCGGCAATGAAGTACGGTAGGTTCAGGAGCAGCTGCTTCTTTGTCTTATTACTCATAGATCACGCTCCTGACTTTTGTGGCGAACCTTATCCGGAAGAATTGCAGCAACCAGCTCTTTGAGCTTGTTAAGCTGCTCCAGAACACTCGGTTTTTCCTTTGTTTTCAGCTTTCGGTTGGTGAATTCCTCAAAAGCGGAAGTCAGTGCATCCGCATCCTTCGCCTTAAAGAACACCGTGTACTTGGGTGGCATTACATTTTGGTCTTTCGTAATGGCATAATCCACACCATATTTCCGTGCCACCTGTTCAAAGCCTTTCAAATCCGTTTTCTCAATGGGGATACTGCTGACTCCCTGATTCTGACCGATCAGTTCTTTGATGCTCTGCTTTCCAACCGGCAGCTGCGCTGTTTTCTGAGCCACCTTTGCCTGATGGTGCCGTTTCCACGCATTATAGCCATTCACGATGGTGCGAAAGGTCAATTTCGTGGTGCTGATTGCCAGATTGACGGTACGATTTTCAACTTCTTCCTGCATGAATCTCCGCCTCCTTCCTTACAAACTGTCCCGGTCCGGTGCAGGTTTGCTCTTTTCTTGGGGCTTTGCAGCCTTTTCCTCCATCTTCTTCACCATGTCATCCGGAACCGGAATCGCCATGATGCTGCGACCCATACGAACGAACATCTGGGGCTGATGGAACTTTTCCTCAAATTTCTGCATCTGCTCCGAAGTCAGAGAACCAAAGTCATCCTCTGTCAGCCCTACCACCAGAAAATCACCGGCATAAATGTCCTGCATATCCCCGTCTTCGGTGTAAATCGCACGGTTCAGCGGCAGACCATTGATTTTGCCGGATTCATTCAGAATAATGGCCACTTCATCCTCAAATGGATAGGTGACTTCAATATCGCCGCCGACCATGGCCTGCAAATCTTCCAGCTCCGTGCCAACACTGATTTTCTTCGGATAGGCATTGGGCTGTACCAGCAGCACATCCATTGTCCTGGTCTCTGCCAATTCATGTTCTCCCACGGTCTTGAAATCCACACCGGTGAAATCGCCGGAATCCAGAACATAGTCCTGATTGTTCCACGCCTGCGTCACCATGCGTTCCGCATCTTCCTGTGAGGCAGCTTCCACGGAAACCTTTCTCTGGAGAGTCTCTGTAATCTCCACATCAAATTTCTTCATAGGCGCCTCCTTAGATCAGGCGCAGTGCCGGAACCAACTCGCCGCCAATGGAAACCACCGTCAGGTTCTCGTTCACATAGTCGATGGTACGTTCCAGCGTAAACAGATTGATGCTGCATTCGTTGCCGTTCTGGTCGATTTCCGAAACCTCCGCAGCTCCCAACAGATAGCGGGTTCTGTCAGTCTCGATCACATCGCTCTTATCATAATGGAGAAGCAGTTCCCCATCTGCCACCAGATCAGCCTCCATCTCATCGTAAACATCCTCAAAGATGTCTCGACTGCCAGCCTCGGTCAGAAGTTCGCCGCCAGTCCCCGGCAGGATCACCATCACAATACGCTCCTTCGGGTGATCTTCACGGATTGCCTCCAGCATCACCCAGTTATGAAGCATCGCAATGGACTTCTCAAACTTGGGATCATCCATCGGATTCGGCTGCGATGCACCGTTCGGGCAGTCCTTACAGTCCATGCTGCACACTGCGTTGTTCTGATTCTTCTTAAAGTTCATCATCATAAAAATCTCCTTCTCATCGTTCCATATCTCGTTGTTTACTTCGCTGCCACTTTTCCAGCAGCCGGATAATCGTGTCCTGCATCTGCTTCGGCGTATAGGATTTCGGGAAATACTTCCGAAGAACCTCATTTTTAATCGTCACATGGTCAAGCTCATCCTTTTTGATTTCATTCATCACTTCACACATGGCATCCAATGTGCAGCCGCCCTCCTGCGAGAGTTTTTTCAGCCGCTGCGCCTGCGACAGGGATGGAGATGCCTGTGCATAGTCCATTGCCTCCAGAAATTCTTTCTGTTCAGACGGTTTCAGATAAGACAGCTCTACCGCCGGATTGAAGGCGATTTTCTTCTCATCCACCATATCCAGAATTTCAGGAATCAGGTTTGTAAGGCGGATATATCGCTTTACTTGGGATTTACTGTCACCAGCTTCTTCAGCTACAACCTGAGCTGCCCACGACTTCGGCCCAACTTGGGCCGAAGTTAAATCTCCGCGTTCCCCCTGATGCTTCATTGCCTCCAACTTCATCTTGTAGGAAAACGCTCTCTCACTGGGAAGGATATTTTCCCGCTGCAAGTTGCTGTCCACCATAAAGATGATTGCCGCATCATCATCCATTTCCTTAACGATGACCGGCACTGTCTCCAAACCTGCCAGCTGCGCCGCATGAAGTCTGCGGTGTCCCGAAAGGATTTCGTATCCGCCTTCCGGGTCCGGTCGGACAATCAGCGGTGATACCACACCGATCTGCTTGATGCTCTCCACGGTCTGTGCCATCAGCTCATCGTCCAGCACCTTAAAGGGATGCCCTTCAAAGGGATGCAGGTCTGAAAGCGGCATCTCCGTCCACTGCTCCTTAGCCGCAGCGTCGGCAGCTGAGCCACTGCGGTTTTCTGTTGTAATACTGGTTTTTGCTTTTGCCATTCAGCTTCTTAACCTCCTTCCAGCGGTGATAGATGTCATTCTTACCTGCGAAAAACGCCTTTTTTGCCTTGCACTTCATAGATCAAGTACCTCCTTAACGACCTGCTGTTTTTCTTTTCCAATGCTTTTTCTGCGGTCCTCTCCGCTGATTCGCACCGGCGTACACATTTCCAGAATCCTGCTGTAAATCCGGGCGTATACCACATCCTGCGGATTGCGGATTTCAGCAATCTTCAGATTGGTTGTGATAATGACCGGAAGCCCGGACTTATACCGCTCATCAATGACAGCGTAGACCTGCTCCAGCGCATATTCGGTGCTGCGCTCAATTCCCAGATCATCCAGAATCAGCAAAGAATAGTTGGAAAACGAAGCGATATACCGGTATCGTTCTTCCGAATACATGGCACCCATCTGGTTCAGGATTTTGGAGAAATTCGTCATCAAAACCGGAATGCCCTGATCCAGCAGCGCATTTGCTATACATGCCGCCACAAAGGACTTTCCGGTTCCGACATCTCCCCATAACAAAAGGCCAAGGTTTTCAGCCTTGACCTTTTTCCACTGCTCCACATAACGTTTTGCCATCTGGATGTCCTTGTTGTCTTCTGCAACGCCAAAATTCCATTCCAGAAGATGCTTTTCCTGAATCCCAGTTGCTTTCAGCTGCCTGATTTTACGCTGCCGCTCCACCAGTTCATCCTGGCGTTTCTTTTCCGCCATCGCTTCCTGCTGGCATCTGCAAAGGCAGGGAACAATCTTGTCTCTGCCCCAGAGCTTTACCCTGCACTGCACCGGCGTATGGCAGTTTCTGCAATACAACAGTCCGTCATCGCCCTGGTATTCCAGCTCTCCGGGTTCTTTCGGCGTAAAGAGCGAATCCAACGCCGCATTCAAAACTTCAGGCACCATGTCGCTCATAGGCTGTCTCCTTCCTCAAATGTGTAGTCTGCCGGGTTGTACTTCGGCTTTTCTCTCTTTGCCCAGCTCCGGATTGTTGCAAGGTGGTTTTTGTAGCTCCTGCCGGTGGAGGCCATATACTCAGAGAGCCGTTCCACTCGCATCTGATAATCTCCTGGGAACTCCTGCCGGAGCTTGCCGTATTCCGTGTCAGAAAGAAGGACATTTTCGTATGAGCCATACCGGTGTTGGATTTCCTTCTTCTCTCTTTTATTGATTGTTTTAGTACTTGTTCTATTAGTACTTAATTGCGCGGGATTTTCCGTAACCGGTGTGTCCGTATCCGGATTTACCGCATACGGCTTTTCCGTACACGGTGATTCCGAACACGGCTTTTTCCTTGGCATCTCATAAATCACATACTCCGCTCTGCCCATCCGACCGTTACTCTCACGCTGCTGGTTCCTTTCCAGATACCCAAGACGCTCCAGCTCCTTCAGAGCCGTAAGCACTCCATCTACGCCATCCGGCGTAATCGAAGATAACCCCCGTACCGAATAGTTCCATGTGTCTGGCAAACTGAGCAGCATGGAGAGAAGTCCTTTCCCTTTCAGGCTGAGACCCTGATCCCGCAGGTGGTAATTGCACATTGTTGTGTAATTGCTGTTCTTCTCAACCCTGAATACCGGCATGGTGCTCACCATCCTTTTTCGCAGGCTCCGCTTTTTTCTTCGGACATTTGCGCGGACGATCTTCGCTGTCCTCTCGGCGATGGTATTTGCCGGTATCCTGCATCATGCGTTCAAACGCCTGAAGGCGTCCCTCTGTAAAAAGCGTCATTCGATCACACCCCATTTCTTAAACAACTTGAAGAGATGATTCTTTCCCTTGCAGGTCACTCTCGTCTGCTGCACCAGTTTTCCGCTTCTGCCGTAGCAATCCCGGACAATAAAATAGCCCCTTGCAGATTTATCTGCAAAAGGCATCAGCCAGCCACTCGGACTGCGGTACAGATAGCGATGATCCAGTAAGAGAGCCACTGCCGTCTTCTCCGGGATTCCGATTTCCTTACAGAAATTCCTGATGCAGGTACAATCCTCCGAGTTCACAAAGGTGTCGAAGTAGTCTGCCTTGGGCTGTGCCGCATCCAGCTGTTTGCGGATACCCTCAAGCTGCTCCCTCTCGGCTACAAGCTCCTGTGCCAGGGTGTAGATGACCTCCGGATGCTGAATCACCTGATTCAAAATGGAATCGCTCATATACACTCCATGCTTGCGGATAGAAGGGAGAACTTCATCAAACACCCAGTGTTCAAATCGTTCTGCCGATGGCAGTTTGCTGTGAACGATCAGCCGGTAAACATCGCCTTCTGTGATAAAGGAGATTTCAACGACCTGCTCTCCAGCATCCCCATACTGGTTCACCTTCTGAACGACCCCCTCGCGTTTCGTTAGGGGGCCTCTGCAATGCCGTTTCACTGCGGCGTAGGGATTCACATACCCCAACGCTTTCGCCACGTCGCTTGCACAGAAGAAGGTCTTGCCTGCCTCCTGTAACAACCGGATCGAACCAAACTCCTGGTTCTCAAACACTTCCATCATCTGCCTCGACTGTCCGCCATGACTACCCACATCGGTATCATGGGTCTTCTGATTGAAATCCGTCATACCTGTTACCTCCTACTCAAATTTGTCTCGCCGGATTTCAGGCGAAAAAAAATAGAGCCTCGACCCATTCTCGTTTTCAAAGAATGAGCCAAGGCTCTATGTAAATCGGTCAAGTATGTGTTCGTCCGTCGATGGCAAAATTGGACTTCATTTGCTCCTATTGTCCACCAGTAATTTAACCCATAAGAGGTCAAAATGGGCTTGTCCACCAGTAATTTGACCACTATAAACCCATAAATTTCCGTTCAAATTCCATCAAAACCGAACAGTCCAGACAGAATTTTGGGCATAGAAAAAGCCCGGAAAATAGCGTATTTCCGGGCTTTTTTAGCATTTTTAAGCTGTAGATTATCGCTTGCTGAACTGAGGTGCGCGACGAGCGGCTTTGAGGCCGTACTTCTTACGCTCCTTCATACGAGGATCGCGGGTCAGGAAGCCAGCCTTCTTCAGAACAGAACGATTCTCATCGCTCTGCTGCAGCAGGGCGCGGGACAGGCCGTGGCGGATAGCGCCAGCCTGGCCGGAAACACCGCCGCCGGAAACGCGGACGACGACATCGTACTTGCCCTCCAGGCCCAGCAGGACCAGCGGAGAACGGACGATCAGCTTCAGGGTCTCCAGACCGAAGTAGTTGTCGATATCACGATCGTTGATGGTGATCTTGCCGGTGCCGGTGTAAACGCGAACGCGGGCAACGGAATCCTTACGACGACCAGTGCCGTAGAAATAAGGTTTGGTTTCGTACATGTTCGATTGCCTCCTTCTTAGAACTCGATCTTCTCGGGCTTCTGAGCTGCGTGAGCGTGCTCGGCACCCTGGTAGCAGTGCAGACGGGTCAGAGCCTTAGCACCGATGGTGTTGGAAGGGATCATGCCCTTGATAGCGTAGGTCATAGCCAGGTCGCTGTTCTCAGCCATCAGCTTGCTGTACTGGACCTTCTTCAGGCCGCCAATGTACTTGCTGTGGGTGATGTGGAACTTCTGCTCAGCCTTCTTGCCGGTCAGAACTGCCTTGTCGCAGTTGACGACAACGACGTAATCGCCGCAATCGACATTGGGGGTGTAGTTGACCTTCTGCTTGCCGCGCAGCAGAACAGCGGCCTCAGCAGCGACGTGACCCAGGCTCTTGCCGGTTGCGTCGAGCAGATACCACTTGCGCTCGACTTCAGCGGGCTTTACGAGAGTAGTGCTCATATCTATTTCCTCCTGATAAGTGTTTGGTACGATTCAGGCGCCTTTGGGGCGCGAGTGTCAGTATACAACACAAAAAAGCGCCTGTCAACATCTTTTTGCGATTTTTTCAGCGGAAATTTTTATACCTCTCAAAATCTCTTGAATTCTCTCGAAATCTCGTGTTTTCTAAAATCTCATTTTCAAAAAGTTTTTCAGTCTCCGGGGGGCAAAATTGTCCCGGCGGCGCTACAATTTTGCCGCCGAGTGTGTTATACTATATAAGATATTGTAAAAAGGAGATTTTTCCCATGCCGAAAGACATTCACACGCAGGATTCCTCCCAGCAGCGGGCCTCCAGGCTGCTGCTCGCCATGGGCGTGATCGTGCTTTTGGGTGCGCTGGCCTACTTTGGGCTGACGCTGGCCGTCAACCGCCGCACTCCTGCCAACCCCGACACCCACTTTGATGCGGAGAATGGCATCTCGGTGGATTACGAAAGTGCCGTCTGGCCCGTCTGTCAGATGACCGAGGATGCTGCGCTGGGCCATGCGCTGCAGCTGGCTTCCGGTGAGGACAGTGCCAACGCCAACTATCAGGTGGTGCTGTTCCAGCGGGGGGACAAAGCCACTTACGAAGATTTCATCGGCCAGTCGGAAGCCGACCTGAAAGCAGCCTACGGTGTCATCAGCCCCCGCAAGGTCAAGCTGCAGGTGGAGGGTGCCACTGTCACTGCCGTGCGCTGTGATATCCAGGCCTACTACGCCGTGCTGGCCACCATTGAATACGACAGCGGCGATGTAGTCTATGTCTCCGGCCTGACCAAGCTGGCCTCCATCAGCGATATCGTCAATCTGGTGGAAAGCGTGAGCCTGACATGAGTGATCCACACGCCATGCAGCGGCTCTGCGGCCTGATGCGTAAGGCCGTGCAGGATTACGAGATGATCTCCCCCGGTGATAAGATCATGGTGGGCGTTTCGGGCGGCAAGGACAGCGTGGCCCTGACCATCGGGTTGGCTCAGCTGCGCCGGTACCTCGGCTTTGATTATGAGGTCGTGGCCGTCACCCTTGACCCGCAGTTTGACCACCAGGCTGTGGATTACAGCCCGCTGGCGGCGCTGTTCGCCCGGTATGAGGTCCCCTACGAGGTGCGCCGCACCGAGATCGGCCCCATCGTGTTTGAATACCGACAGGAAAAGAACCCCTGTTCCCTCTGCGCCAGGCTGCGCCGGGGCGCGCTGCACACGGCGGCGCAGGAGCTGGGCTGCAATAAAGTAGCACTGGGCCACCACCTCGATGATGCTGTCGAGACCTTTTACATGAATCTCTGGCGGGAGGGCCGCATTGGCTGCTTCTCCCCAGTCACCCAGCTGGACCGCCGGGGCCTGACCCTGATCCGCCCCATGCTGCTGGCCACCGAACACGAGGTGCGCTGTGCGGTAAAGGAGGAGGACTTCCCCATCGTCAAGAGCCGCTGTCCCGCCGACGGTGTGACCGTGCGGGAGCAGACCAAGGATTTTGTCCGGGAGCGCTGCCGCACCGACCACGCTTTCCGGCAAAAAACGCTCCATGCTCTGCAGGAGAGCGGCATCGACGGCTGGCGGCCGGTCCATACAGGACGCACATCCAATCCATCCCCAAAGGAGGGAATGCATCATGCAGATGCAGAACTTTGAAAAACACGTCTGGGCTGAGATCGATCTCGATGCCCTGCGGGCCAACTTCCGCACCGTAAAGCAGCGGGCAGGCAGCCTGCCCCTGTGTGCCGTGGTCAAGGCCGACAGCTACGGCCACGGTGCCGTCCAGTGCGCCCGGGTCTTTGCGCAGGAGGGCGCCTCCTGGCTGGCTGTCAGCTGCCTGGCCGAGGCCCTGCAGCTGCGCAGGAGCGGCCAAACCCTACCCATCCTCATTCTGGGCCATGTGCAGCCCACATACGCTGCCGCCCTCATCCGGGACGATATCACCGCGGCCTGCTACTCCCTGCCTCAGGCCAAAGCCCTGAGCGAGGCCGCACAGGCCGCCGGGGGCCGGGTCAAAGTGCATCTGGCTGTGGATACCGGCATGGGCCGCATCGGCTTTGCTCTGCGCACCAATTTTGATGCTGCCATTGCCGAGGCCATCGCCGCCTGCACCCTGCCCGGCCTGGAAATGACCGGCCTGTTCCAGCACTTCTCGGTGGCCGATGACACCGCCGAGGAAAACATTGCCTACACCGCCGAGCAGCACCGGCTCTTTGTGCAGGCCTGCAGCGCCCTGACGGCAGCCGGGCACGAGCCCGGCATCGTCCACTGCGACAACTCGGCCGGTGTGATGCTCCACCCGGACTGGCCCGAGGGCCTGCCCCGGGCACACTGCATGGCCCGCCCCGGCATCATCCTGTACGGCTTTGACCCCAGCGATGAAGTCCGCTTCGGGCTGTTCCGCCCGGTGATGAAGCTCAAGACCGTGGTCAGCATGGTCAAGGTGCTGCAGCCGGGCCAGTCCACCAGCTATGGCCGCCGGTTCACAGCAGAGCGGCCCACGCCGGTGGCCACCCTCTGCACCGGCTACGCCGATGGCTACCCCCGCCAGCTCAGCTGCGGCAAGGGCATCGTGGAGATCCACGGCAGACCCTGCCCGGTGCTGGGCCGGGTCTGCATGGATCAGATGATGGTGGATGTCTCCGCTGTACCGGGCACGGTGCAGGAGGGGGACGAAGCCATCCTGTGGGGCGGCACTGTCAGCGACAGTGCGGAGGACATTGCCCGCAAGACCGATACCATCACCTACGAGGTGCTCTGCGGCGTTTCCCGCCGGGTGCCCCGTGTTTATCTGGAACACGGCACGACCGCTGCCGTGGAGGACTGGATCCTGAACGACTAACACACTCTCCCGGAGGAATTACATGGCAAGAGACAACATCCGAAATTTCTGCATCATTGCACACATCGACCACGGCAAGTCCACCCTGTCGGACCGCATTCTGGAGCTGACCAAGAGCGTGGACGAGCGCATCATGGAGGATCAGATCCTCGATAACATGGACATCGAGCGGGAGCGCGGCATCACCATCAAGGCCCGCGCCGTTACCCTGAACTACACTGCCAAGGACGGCAAGACCTACGAGTTCAACCTCATCGACACCCCGGGCCATGTGGACTTTGCCTACGAGGTCAGCCGCAGTCTGGCCGCCTGTGAGGGTGCCATTCTGGTGGTGGATGCCACCCAGGGTGTGGAGGCCCAGACGCTGGCCAACACTTACATGGCGCTGGAGCATGATCTGGAGCTGGTGCCCATCCTGAACAAGATCGACCTGCCCAGCGCCCACCCGGACGAAGTAGCCCAGGAGGTGGAGGATGTGATCGGCCTGCCCTGCATGGATGCGCCCCGCGTCTCTGCCAAGACTGGCCTGAACGTCGATCAGGTGCTGGAGCGGGTGGTCAGCGATATTCCCGCCCCCACCGGCGACCCGGACGCTCCCCTCAAGGCCCTGATCTTTGACAGCATCTACGACAGCTACAAGGGCGTTATCGTCTACATCCGCGTGTTCGAGGGCACCGTCAAGCCCGGCGACACCATCAAGATGATGGCCACCGGGGCAGAGTTCACGCTGGTAGAGGTGGGCCACATGGGTGCCACCAGCCTGACCCCCTGCAGCCAGCTGCAGGCCGGCGAGGTCGGCTACCTGACCGCCAGCATCAAGACCGTGCAGGACACCCGCGTGGGCGATACCGTCACACTGGCAGACCGCCCCACCTCCGAGGCCCTGCCCGGCTACCGTCAGGTCAAGCCCATGGTGTTCTGCGGCATCTACCCCGCCGACGGTGCCAAGTACCCCGACCTGAAGGACGCGCTGGAAAAACTGCAGTTGAACGACGCTTCCCTGACCTTTGAACTTGAGACCAGTGCCGCTCTGGGCTTTGGCTTCCGCTGCGGCTTCCTGGGCCTGCTCCACATGGAGATCATCACCGAGCGTCTCGAGCGGGAGTTTGACCTGGATATCATCACCACGACCCCCAGCGTCCGCTACCGCCTGACCATGACGGACGGCACTGTGGAGATGATCGACAACCCGTCCAGCTACCCGGACCCCTCCAACATCGTCAAGCAGGAGGAGCCCTTTGTGGATGTCCACCTCTACACCCCCAACGATTACGTGGGTGCCCTGATGGATCTGTGCCAGCAGAAGCGCGGCGTGCTCATCGACATGAAGTATCTGGACGATGTCCGCGTGGATCTGCACTACGCCCTGCCTCTGGGCGAGATCGTCTACGACTTCTTCGATGCCATCAAGAGCCGCAGCCGCGGTTACGCCAGCTACGACTACGAGTTCAAGGAGTACCGCGAGAGCGATCTGGTCAAGCTGGACTTCCTGCTGAACGGCGACCCCGTGGACGCGCTCTCCATGATCGTGTTCCGGGACAACGCCTACGCCAAGGGCCGCCGCATCTGCGAAAAGCTGCGTGATAACATTCCCCGCACCCTGTTTGAGATCCCGGTGCAGGCCGCCATCGGCGGCAAGATCATCGCCCGCGAGACCGTCAAGGCCATGCGCAAGGACGTGCTGGCCAAGTGCTACGGCGGCGATATCTCCCGCAAGAAGAAGCTGCTGGAAAAGCAGAAGGAGGGCAAAAAGAAGATGCGCCAGCTCGGCAGCGTCTCCTTGCCCAGTGAAGCCTTTACCGCCGTGCTGAAGCTCGACAGCACGGATGACTAAGGGGTTTGCTACTTGCATTTTCAACAGGATTATGATAATTTAGAATCAGAAACAGCCGCACACCTTATAAAGAGAGGTATCCTGCCATGAAGGACCAGTATCAGCATTATCTCGAGCTCCTGAAGGGACTGCGGCTGATGGACGATGATTTCTTTTCAGAAGCATTGGATGAAAAAATCGAGCCTGTGGAATATATCCTGCGCACGATTCTTGAGCGCAACGACATCAAGGTTCAGTGCGCCGAGGCTCAGGTGGAATACAAAAGCGCAACCAAGCGCTCCATCAAATTGGACATCCGGGCTGTAGATACCGAGGGCCGCGTACTGGACATCGAGGTCCAGCGGGCAGACAAGGGTGCCAGCGTCCGCCGGGCGCGCTTCCACAGCAGTGTCATCGACCGGACGTTACTGGAAAAAGGTGAAGATTTTGACGCATTGGTGGACACCTATGTCATCTTCATCACTGAGCATGACAAATATGGTGCAGGCCTGCCGTTATATCATGTAGAGAGAACCGTCACAGAGCTGCAACACACCGCGTTCGGTGATGGAGCTCATATCATTTATGTGAATGGCGCATTCCGTGATTTGGAGCATCCCGTTGGACGTTTGATGCATGACATGAACTGTACCGACCCGAACAAAATGTTGAACCCGCTTCTTGCCAAAGAGGTACGCTATCTGAAAGAAACCGAAGGAGGGAGATCACAGATGTGCAGAGCATTTGAAGAGGTTGCGCGAGAATCCGCAAGAGATGCCGAGTATCAAAAGGCTGTACGGACAGCAAAGAAGATGCTGGCTTTGGGGCAGCTGAATCTGGAAACGATTGCTGAGTGTACAGAGCTTTCTCTCGACGAAGTAAAAGCACTTGCAGATAAGAAACCTGCCTGACAGCGATACAAACAAACGTCCCCCTGCACCGTTCAAACCACGAACGGCGCAGGGGGACGTTTCATATCCCGATATTTTCAGTTCAGGCCCTTGAACCAGTTCAGGCTGTCCTTGATGCCGTGCATGGAGTCCTGAATGATCCGGCCATAGATGTAGATGCTGTATGCCGCCGCAATGACCTGCACAAAGGCCTTGCCGCACTCGATGCCAAAGGCCAGATAGGGCTTTGCCTTCTGCCAGTAGGGGCGGATCTGATCCTTCAGCTCCCCCACCCAGGCAGGAGCGCCGCCGGAGATCTGCTCCAGCTCCTCAGCAGGAATGACGGTGCACTGCGCCGGAAATCTCAAGTTCTGCTGCATGTCCGCTCCTCTCAAAGTGCCAGGCTTGCCAGCAGCACCAGAACTACGCTTCCGGCCGCCAGCCCCATCGTTGTAAGAAGGGTGTCCGGGTCTACCTCTTTTTCCTCCACCACTTCCGCGCTGCCGCCATTGGCCGACCAGTGGGCATAGACGGTGGTATCCGCACCAAACGCCGTATCGTTGGCTTTGACCTGCACATCAATGGGAAAACCGGTGACATCATCCGTACCGGTGGTGTACCAGCCATCGAAGGTATAGCCCTCCATGGTGGCGGTGGGCAGGCTCGTCAGCTGGCCGTCGGCATTGGTGCGCTCCGCGGCAGAGGTACAGATACCGCCGTTGGCATCAAAATAGACGATGACCTTTGCCGCAAAAGCGGTGGGGGTACACAGGCAGACCGCCAGCACACAGGCCAGCCCCGCCAGCATCCGTTTGAACTTCTTCATCCTGCGCTCTCTTTCCGGCTCAGCGTCAGACGCTGTAGCCCTGTGCCTTGATGACATCCACCACCTGAGAAACGTACTTCTGGCAGGTGTCGTGGTCGGGGGCCTCCACCATCACGCGGACCACCGGCTCGGTGCCGGACTCCCGGA
>NZ_JAFREJ010000017.1:0-50888 GCF_017377545.1 Faecalibacterium sp. Marseille-Q4164
ATGTGGACAACGGCATTGAGGAAGCCGAGATCACCACGGTGCTGCTGAGCGAAGCTTCCACGGCCCGCGAGGGTGTTGCTCTGCTGACCTCCATCTACGACAACGCCGGTGCAGCCGGCGGCTCCGGCGTGTTCATTGCCGACCAGAACGAGACCTGGTTCGTGGAGAACCTGACGGGCCACACCTACCTTGCCCTGAAGCTCTCCTCCAGCGTGGTCTTCATGCAGCCCAACATCGCCGCTATGGGCAAGATCGATCTGGATGACACCGACCATGTGGTGGCCTCTGCCAACCTGATCTCCGTGGCCCAGAAGGCCGGTACCTTTGTGGGCGATGCCGCTGCTAACGTCATCGACCTGGATGCCTCCTACAACGGCGACATCGCATCGGACCGCATGGCCGCCGGCCTGAACTACCTGTACGGCACCGACACCTTTACGAAGGACAACTACAGCGAGACCGACTTTGCCATCAGCAACGTTGGCGAGAACGGTGCCATCGTCCCGGTCTACTCCAACATCCAGCTGACCAAGAAGTTCTCGGTGGAGGATTCCATCCACTTCTTTCAGACCGAGCCCATCGGCAAGACGGGCAATGTGGAGACTCATCTGTTCCAGGTGAGCGCCACCGGCGATCTGAACACCGCCATTACCGAGTGGACCGCTTTTGACGACGACGTGTACAACGCCTTCGTCCCTTACTATCCGATGCTGACCACCGACACCGCAGATGTCTACAAGGTCTCGGTCCATAAGGTCACCCGTTCCGACGAGCAGCCCACCGAGGGCGTCTGGTATCAGGATGCCAAGGGCCGCTACTACACCTACCCGGACGACTGGACCGACTCCTTCTACGGCGTGCGTGACGCCCTCTCCAACCTGCTGACCTACGGCAGCAATGGCAATCAGGTCACCGCAAAGGATCAGGCTGCAGCCAAGGCCAGCTACGCCGCGCTCCAGCAGGAGATCATGGCCGACTACGCCGATATGAAGGCCGCTGTTGCCGCTGCCGACACGCTTGAGGCCAAGCAGGCTGCCGCCACCAACGCCAGCAATGCCATGAGCCAGAAGGTGTACAACACCACCCTGAAGATGTACAATAAGCTCCAGGCCAAGACGGCCGCCCGGGCATGGGTCAGCTCTCTGCTGCACTGAGGCTTTGCAGCGCCTGAGGCGTTTCCCATAAAACCGCAGCGCCCCCGGTTTCCATGACAGGAAGCCGGGGGCGCTTTGTGCGTGACTGCTCCTTGCAAACGCCGCCCATTCGTTCTATATGACAAGGCAAAACTGCCGGAATTCTATTTGCAGGAAGAAAATTTGGAGAAGATCATTGCGGAGATGGGGTGAAACACACTGGAAGTTCACAAATAACGTATCATCGTTACTCCGAACGCTCTGTAATTTTGGCACCCGCCCAGGCTGCGATTAAAAGTCCAAGGAAATAAGGTTTTTTCTATGGCATAAATAGTTTAAAAGTGAAATGAGTCCCTTGACTTCTGTAATGGAAGTCAAGGGATTTTTTGATGTGCTGCTATTTTGTGCGAGACTCTTTTACATACGCGCCCCTTGTTTTTGTCGATTTTTACGCTAAAATAAAAAGTAATAAACCAACGTAAATAAAGGAGGGACTCTAAATGTCCGAAAATGCAAGACAAGAAGTTGTGACTCAAAAGCCGCGCATGGCAATATGCTATGACTTCGATAAAACTCTTTCTCCCGATGATATGCAGTCGTTCACATTGATTCCCTCACTTGGAATGAGACCTGAGGATTTTTGGCCAGAGTCCAATCAACTTGCAAAAGACAACCTTATGGACAACAATCTCGCTTGGATGTATCAGCTTGTTGTCAAGTCTAAAGCTCTTAGAAAACCCCTCAGTCGTAGCTACTTCAACTAGGTAGGAAAGGACGTTCCCTTATACAATGGAGTGGATACGTGGTTTGAACGGGTGAATCAGTACGGTGAGGAAAATGGTATTGAAGTTCATCATTACATCATATCGTCCGGGCTGAAGGAGATTATTGAAGGAAGTAATATCGCCCAGTATTTCAGCCGCGTCTATGCA
Organism: Faecalibacterium sp. Marseille-Q4164; assembly: GCF_017377545.1. Lineage (NCBI taxonomy): Bacteria > Bacillati > Bacillota > Clostridia > Eubacteriales > Oscillospiraceae > Faecalibacterium > Faecalibacterium sp. Marseille-Q4164. Next base: position 2,066 of record NZ_JAFREJ010000017.1, read on the forward strand.
TCGTCGTACCTGTATTCTGCGGATGGTGTTGCCGAATGGCCAGCACAGGCCGTAAACTATACCAATAAGACTCAATTCATATTCCGGATTGCCAAAGGAATCTTTGAAGAGTACGATGAGAGAGTAAACGATAGTGTGCCTGAGTCTGCCCTTGTTACTCCATATGAGAATATCGTCTATATTGGAGACAGTGCTACAGATATCCCTTGTATGCGCCTTGTAAAGAGCAAGGGCGGTTATTCAATTGGTGTTTTCGACCCTGAAAAGAACAAGCGTGAGAAAGTATATCAACTGTTCAATGATGGTCGAATCAATTTTTATGCTCCGGCTGACTACTCCGAAGATTCCGAACTGTTTAAGTATATCAAACTAGTTATCGGACAGATTTCTATTAATGAAGGAGTCAAAACAGAACAACGAACTCTGAAAAATCCGGCAGAGACATACAATTTATACATTACTATGCAATCGTTAGCAGACCATATGAAGTCTGCTGTTTCCCCCAGAGAGTACCAGAAGCTTCAACGGGAGCTTAACAAGCTCCAACATCAAATCGAAGGAATCTAAAACACTGTGAGCCTTTCATGCGTTTTGAGAGAGAAACCCTTTCTTTTGGTGGTGAAAATTATTTTCTGCTGATACGAAATATTGTGATTGCACATTGAAAAAATAGGAATCGACTGAAATTTGCATAGTGTAATAAAAGGCTCTTGGCTTCTGTAATAGGAGGTCAAGAGCCTTTTACGTCTTGTTTTGTGAGTGGAAAGAAGGTACAATAATAGAAAATGACTCACATCTGCGAGGTGATACCATGTTGAACATCTACTTTGGAGATATGCCGGAGGCTGTCTACAATACTTCGGTCTATTTTAACTATACCTACGAAGATGAATGGCTGACTTCTGACTTTGCCAAAGAGGTCATCAAGAAAATTGACAAGTCCGATGTCAAAGGCCCTCATGCGGTGGAAAGCCCGGTTCTGGGGGTCATCTCGCCGGAAAAACTGTCTGGCGGTACGAAAACGCTTTTGCTGATGGCAAATGACCCGGAAAAGGTATTCAATGCCTCAACTTGTGGCGATAACTGTGCACCCTTTATTCTGAAGCTGGCGAAAAAGAAGGACTTGACCATCAACCTGCGGCATCTCATGGATTTCGGCAAGAAAAAATTCCCGGTGGATGTGAAAGTCCTGAATACCGGTGATGTGGTGCACAGCATGGAAGAACTGATGCCGATTGCATTTCAGTTTGTGTGAGGCGATAGGATGAAGGGAAAACATAAAATCGAAGTCCGAAGTGGACGGGTCGTTTTCACAATCGAACTGGAACGGAACATTACGATTCTGCGAGGGGACAGCGCCACCGGAAAAACAACGCTGGTAGAGATGCTGCAAGCATACGAGACCTATGGCCGACAGAGCGGCGTAACAGTGAGCTGTGATAAGCCGTGCCGGGTACTGTCGGGTGTTAACTGGGAATTGCAGCTGAATGCGACCCATGACAGCATCGTGTTTGTAGATGAAGGCAGTACCTTTGTTTCGAGTCTGGATTTCGCCCGTGCAATCCAACATTCGGACAACTACTATGTGCTGGTCACAAGAGAAGATCTGAGTACCCTGCCGTACAGCGTAAACGCCATTCTGGAACTGAAAAAGACCACCAGCCGCTTCAAACGGACCTATAACAAAGCGTACCCGATTTATGATTCGCTGACAGCCAGCAATGTGCAGCTGGAAGGTGTTGAAAAGCTGCTGACAGAGGATGCAAATTCCGGGTATCAGCTGTTTACAAACATCGGTGAGAAATACGGCATTGTCTGTATCTCTGCGGCAGGAAAAGATAACATCAAACAAAAGATTCTTCTGCTGAAATCCGAGAAGGTTCTGGTAATTGCGGATGGTGCGGCATTTGGCCCGCAGATGAACGACATTTATCGCCTGATGCAGGAGGACAACGCAAAGTTCAGCTTGTACCTGCCGGAATCCCTGGAATGGCTGCTTTTGAAAGCGGATTTGCTCGGACAGCCGGACATTCTTGAAATCCTGCAACATCCGGCAGATTTCATCGAGAGCAGCGAATTCTTCAGCTGGGAGCGATTCTTCACGAACTTGCTGGAACAGCGGACGAAAGACATTTCCTATATGCGGTATGACAAGGCAAAACTGCCGGAATTCTATTTGCAGGAAGAAAATTTGGAGAAGATCATTGCGGAGATGGGGTAAAACACACTGGAAATTCACAAATAACGTATCATCGTTACTCCAAACGCTCTGTAATTTTGGCACCCGCTCAGGCTGCGATCAAGAACCCCTGCAAGTAATTGCGTGAGCGCTTGAAAAAGCACAAATAATGCAAGTGAACCGCCCCGGTTTCCGTAACAGGAGATCGGGGCGGTTTTTGTATCATTTGCTGAATCTGAAGGATCTGCTTGTAAAGCTGAGAAAAAAGGTGTAATACTTTTCCCCGCCCACGCGGGGGTTCCACATTGACAACCCTGCGCAAAAAGCAGATAATAGGTTTATCTTGAATGCAGAGCGAGGGAAAGTATATGCTGTATTTTGAAAACGATTACTGCGAGGGTGCGCATCCGGCGATCTTACAGAAGCTGGTGGAGACCAACTTTGAAAAGGTCTCCGGCTACGGCACCGATCCCTATTGCGCCAGTGCGCGGGAGAAAATCCGCGCGGCGTGCGGCGCACCGGATGCCGATGTCTGGTTCATTTCGGGCGGCACCCAGAGCAACGCCATCGTCATTGCATCGATGCTGCGCCGCTGGGAGGGTGTGCTGGCCGCATCCACCGGCCATGTGGCCGCCCACGAGGCCGGTGCCATCGAGTTCACGGGGCACAAGGTCATCGGCCTGCCGCACACCAACGGCAAGCTGGATGCCGGGACTGTTGAGGACTGGTGCAGGACCTTCTATGCCGATGGCAATGTGGACCACCTCGTGTTCCCGGGCATGGTGTACATCTCCCACCCGTCGGAGTACGGCACCCTGTACACCAAGGCAGAGCTGGAAGCGCTGTCCGCTGTCTGCCATAAGTACAACATGCCGCTGTTCATGGACGGTGCCCGTCTGGGCTATGGCCTGGCCGCCGAGGGCACCGATGTGACGCTGGCCGATGTGGCCCGCCTGACCGATGTGTTCTACATCGGCGGCACCAAAGTGGGTGCGCTCTGCGGCGAGGCAGTTGTGTTCCCCCACGGCGCACCGGCTCACTTTATGACCATGGTCAAGCAGCAGGGCGCTCTGCTGGCAAAGGGCCGTCTGCTGGGCATCCAGTTCGATATGCTGTTCACCGATGACCTGTACCAGACCATCAGCAAAAATGCCATTGAGACCGCCGCCGTGCTCAAAAAGGGACTGGCCGAAAAGGGCTATTCGTTCTTCATGGATTCGCCCACGAATCAGGTGTTCATCGTGTTGTCCAACGAGCAGCTGGCCGCGCTGGAAGGCAAGGCCAAGTTCGGCTTCTGGGAGAAGTACGATGATACCCACACCGTTGTCCGCATTGCCACCAGCTGGGCCACCCGGATGGAAGAGGTGGAGCAGCTGCTGGAGCTGATGTAAGGGCACACCTGCCAAATGGCGGTGTGTCTCTTTGTGCAGGATGCAGATTGTATTTCCTGCGCGGATATGCTATTCTTAACTGGATAAAGACTGCACTTTGTGTACCGTGGAAGGATGGTTTGTATTATGGGCTTTTTTGACAAGCTTTTTGGCGGCAAGGCCGCATCCGAGACGAAATTTTCCGGCCAGAAGATGACGGTCATGCTTCCCATTGACGGTAAGGTGATCCCGCTGGAGCAGCTGCCCGACGAGACCTTTGCCTCCGCGATCCTGGGCCCCGGCTGCGGCGTGGAGCCCACCGGCGACACCGTTTATGCTCCCTTTGACGGCACCGTTACGCAAGTGCCCGAAAGCCTGCACGCCGTTGGTATGATGAGCGATGACGGCATTGAGCTGCTGATCCATGTCGGCATGGACACGGTGGAGATGAAGGGACAGGGCTTTACCTCCCTGACCAAAGAAGGGGCCAAGGTCAAGGCCGGCACCCCGCTGCTGAAGGTGGATCTGGAAGCCATCCGTGCCGCAGGCCACCCCACTGCAACGGCTCTCATCGTGACCAACAGTGATGACCTGCCGGAGATCAGTGTTGTTGCAAACGGCGATGCTGCCGCTGGCACGCCGGTGTTCAAGTTCAAGAAATAAGTAAGCAGATCCCCCGGAGGCAGAGTGCTTTCGGGGGATTTTTGCGGAGAAAAGTCGTACTTATTTGCAAAAAAGCAGTATTTTGCGTGATTTTCTCTTGCATTGCAGGGGGAGTTGTGCTAGAGTAGGCAAAGTGTGAGCCAAAAACCGGTACTGTGAGAGGAAAAGGATATGGAAACAAAAAAGAAGCACGAATTATCCCTTGCAAAACGCATGGCGATCTCTCTGGTCTGCGGCCTGGTGGCCGGTCTGGCCTTTATGTTCCTGCGGGAGCATCTGAACGCCAGCGGTCAGGCACAGACCTGGACCACCATCAACAACCTGCTGTTTCAGGATATCACCGCCGAGGGCGCTGAGCGTGCCTTTGGCATCTTCTACATCATCGGCCAGCTCTTCATCAAGGCGCTGCAGCTGGTGATCATCCCCATGGTCTTTACCTCCATTTCGCTGGCCATCGGCAGCATTGCAGACATCCGCACCATGGGCCGCATTTCCGCAAAGACCCTGTTCTGGTTCCTGCTGTGCTCCTTCCTGGCGCTGCTGCTGGCAGGCTGTGTGGGCTACGGCACCTACTCCATGGGCCTGTTCAACACCCACATCGAGGGTCTGGCAGAAGCCAGCGGTTCCACCGGTTCCAACCCCCTGAACGTGGTGCTGAACATCATCCCCTCCAACATCATCACTGCCTTTGGCAGCAATGGCGCTGTGCTTTCCAGCGTGTTCCTGGCAGTGGCCATCGGCCTGAGCATGAACACCCTGGGCGAGAGCCGCACCGCGACCCTGCGCCGCCTGCTGGGCGAGGTCAACGATGTGGTGGTCGTGTTCCTGAACTTCATCATCAGCAACTTTGCCCCCTTTGCAGTCTTTGTGCTGCTGACCCGAACCTTCGCCATCTACGGCATCGATTACCTCAAGCCCGCGCTGGTCTATGTGGTGATCACGGTGGTCCTGCTGCTGGCCTTCCTGATCATTGCCTACCCGCTGGTTATTGCACTGGGTGCCAAGCTGAACCCTTTCACCTTCATCCGCAAGATCGCCAACGTGGCAGTGTTCGGCTTCTCCACCTCCTCCAGCGCCGCCACCCTGCCCCTGAACATCAAGGTGTGCGAGGAAGAATTCGGCGTGGATGAGAGCATCGCTTCCTTCGTCCTGCCGCTGGGCATGACCATCAACATGGACGGCACCGCCATCATGCAGGTCATTGCCACCGTGTTCATTGCAGGCTGTGCCGGTTACACCGTCACCCCCGGCCAGCTGGTCGTGGTCGCCCTGCTGGCCCTGCTGGCATCTGTGGGCACCCCCGCCGCTCCCGGCGCTGGGGCTGTCATCCTGTTCACCATCCTGTCCGGCATGGGTTTCGTCAACGACGGCGCTCTGCTGGCCTACTCCCTGATCCTGGCCATCAACCGCCCCATCGAGATGCTGGTCACCTCCCTGAACGTGGTGGGTGATGCAGTTGCCAGCATCTGCGTTGCCAAGAGCGAGGGCCTGCTGAACGAGAAGACCTTCAATAAGTAACAATACGCCGTAACAGGCGCAGCAAAAACTCCCATGCACAGCATCTTCCGATGTGAGCATGGGAGTTTTTTGTGTGGTAGTATTTGTGGGAAGAGTGTGGTATACTCGGCTTGGTTCAACAACTCGGAAGTTGTGAGGGCAAATAAAGCGGATACCACGATACAAGATACCATGGAGGAATATGAGAATGTCGAAAGATGAGTATTTGATAACCGATGCGCCCCTCAAAGCGTTGACGGTTTTTGCAATGCCGATGATTCTTGGGAGTTTTTTTCAGCAAATATACAATATGGCCGACTCCATTATTGTCGGCCAGTTTGTTGGTTCTTCTGCACTTGCAGCTGTCGGTGCCTGTGCAGCATTGACCAATGTGTTCATTTGTGTGGCACTGGGAGCCGGCGTAGGTGCCGGTGTGCTGGTGAGCCGCTATTTCGGTGCCAAAGAATATGGCAAAATGAAAACCATTGTGTCAACGTCCTTGCTCAGCTTTTTGATTCTGAGCATTGTCCTTGGCGTTTTTGGCTTATGCTTTTCCCTCCCGATGATGCGGGGCTTGCAAACCCCTCCCGACATTCTGGATGAGGCGGTGCTGTATCTGCGGGTCTATTTTGCGGGCTTTCCGTTCTTGTTTATGTATAACATTCTCTCCAACATGTTCACCTCCATCGGTGAATCAAGAATTCCCTTGGCACTCCTGATTTTTTCTTCTGTCCTGAATATTTTTATGGACCTTTGGATGGTTGCTGGGCTTGGTCTGGGCGTGTTCGGTGCCGCTCTTGCAACCTTGATTGCCCAAGGCATTTCCGCCATATTTTCCTTTCTGATTTTTCTTCATCGGATGCGGCGATACGAGAGCCCATTTCAACGATTTGACTGGCAGGGGCTGCAATCCATGCTGCAAATTGCCGTGCCGTCGATTCTTCAGCAGTCTACGGTGTCCATCGGTATGCTGATTGTGCAGGCAGTTGTAAATCCATTCGGCACACAGGCGCTGGCAGGCTATTCGGCGACGATGCGAGTAGAGAATGTGTTCTCTTTGATTTTTGTCTCCATCGGCAATGCGGTTTCGCCGTTTGTTTCCCAAAACCTTGGCGCAGGCAAGCCCCAACGCATCAAAAAAGGGTACCACGCTGCACTGGTGCTGGATCTGTGCTTTGCAGCCATTGCGTTTGTGGTCATTGAAGCGATGCACACGCAGATTTCCTCGCTGTTCTTGGGAAAAGACGGAACGGCGTTGGCCTATCAGGTGTCTGGTGACTATATGAGGTGGCTTGGTTACTTTTTCATCTTCATGGGTATCAAGATGGCAACCGATGGAGTCCTTCGCGGTCTCGGAATTATGCGTCCGTTCCTCGTTGCAAACATGGTGAACCTTGCGATTCGTCTGTCCGTTGCCCTGATCTGTGCACCGCGTTTCGGCATTGCCTTTGTCTGGCTTGCTGTACCAGCTGGTTGGCTTGCGAACTTCTTAATCTCCTATGGGGCTCTCAGGAGATCATGGCCGACTGATAAAATGGCATCAACCAGATAACTTCGCGTTTGTGGAGCAAAGCGGAACAATGAAAGCCCCAGTGGGGCTTTTAAGCGACAGAACGGTCTTGCGTAGCAAGATGGAGGGGCTTTGCCCCGACAAGTTCCAGTTTGCCGTACTCGGTTCCAGCAGGTTTTGGGGCAGACGCTCTCCAACAAGAGCACCATCGAAGTCCAACAAATGTCCGAACGCTGACCCCGAACAGCAACGACCAAAGGCAGGGTATCATCATGGCGATGGCATCCTGCCTTTTGTGCTATATCCGCCTGTTCTTTCATGGGAGAGTGTGGTATACTCGTCTTGGTTCAATAAATCGGAATTTGAAAGGAGAAAACTCATGTATCCGTTAATATCTGTTTTTATTATAGTAGTTGGTGCGCTACTATTGGTTTTTGCAAATAAAATTATAAAAAATAACAAGGTTAATCGAATTGGCATTAAAGTGGTTGGCGGTATTCTAATTATAGTTGGTTTACTTCTGCTGTATTTTTTATTATCAGGAAAATTGACATTGCCATTATCTAAGTAAGTGAAATTCGCGTTTGCGAAGCAATGAAAGCCCAGTGGGGCTTTTAAGTGACCGAACGGTCTGCGAGAGCAGATGGAGGGGCCTCGCCCCGACAAGTTCGCGTTTGTGGAGCAAAGCGGAACAATAAAAGAGCAGTGTTTCCGGTGGGTGGACCCATTGGAGAGCACTGCTCTTTCTTTGTGGGAAAATTCAGCTGGCAGGAGCGTTACAGCGTGCCGTAGGGTGCAATGCCGATCATGTACTCAACACCAATGGCGACCAGAACGACCAATGTGGAGATGATGAAGCCGTGCAGCATGGGCTTTGCGCCGGAACGGCAGAGCGATTTGAAGTTCGTGTTCAGACCAATGGCCGCCAGGGCCGCGACCATCAGAAACTTGCTGATGGTCTTCAGGCCGGAAACCAGCCCGGCGGGCAGAAGGCCCAGACTGGTCAGCAGGGACATGGCAAGGAACGCAAGGATGAACCAGGGGAAAATGGAACGGATGCTCACCTTGACACCGTTGGCCCGAGCGCTCTCTTTCTTTTTCAGGTGCAGGTTGATGGCGGCAAAGAGCAGAACAGCCGGAATGATCGCCAGCGTGCGGGTCAGCTTGACCATCGTTGCAAAGTCGCCGGCTGCTTCACTGAAAGCGTAACCGGTGGCTACAACGCTGGAGGTATCATTGACCGCCGTACCGGCCCAGAGACCGAATGCGGCATCGGAAAGCCCAAGCCACCGGCCAAGGAGCGGGAACACAACGATCATCACCGTATCGAACAGGAAGGTGGCGGACATACCGTAGGCGATATCCATGTCATCGGCCTCGATCACCGGTGCAATGGCGGCAATGGCAGAGCCGCCGCAGATGCCGGTTCCGGCGTTGATCAGGCTGCTGGTTTTCCAGTTGAGCCCGAGCGCTCTGCCGATCAGCGCGCCCAGTCCAAAGCAGGTGGCCAGGGTGAAGAGCATGACCGTCAGCGAAAAACGGCCCACGGTCAGCACGGTGCGGATGTTCAGGCTGGCACCCAGAAGGACGATGGCGAATTTCAGGACCTTCTTAGAGGTGAATTTGATGCCCGGCGCGGTTGTTTTGTTGGGCTGGAAAAACGCATTGATGGCCATGCCGATAAATAGGGCGATGACCGATGCGCCAATGAGGTGGAGCCCGGCGCTGCTTTCCAGCGTTTCCAGCCACTTGGCGATGCAGGCGATGCCCAGTGCCAGCGCGGCTCCGGGGATCAGGGCGGTGATCTTCTTTGACATTCGTTGGGTTTCCTTTCTTTTGCAAGTTGCACGGAAATAAAAACAAGCGAAAACCACCGGCAGAACCGGTGGTTTATTGCTGGAGAAAAGGGCGCTCAGAACGAGCCGCCGGAGGAGCCGCCAAAGCCGTCGCTGTCCACGGAGGAGCCGCCGGAGCTGCTGCTCTCCTCGTGGGGCGGGTCGTAGACCTGCACACGGTCGGTGTGGGTGTAGTTGTCCACCTGCACCCGCAGCTTTAAGCCTGCGCCGATGTAATCGTTGGCCTCGGTCTTGAGCCGGGCTGTTTTCATCTGGCTGTACAGCACGCCGCAGACGATACCGGCAATGATCATGGGCACACCGATGACGATGAGGAGCAGGATGGGCCAGCCGCTGGTGTCGTTGTCAACATCCAGCGGTTCGCCGTGCTCGGCGTAGAAATCCAGTGTGTCGGCGCACATGGAGAGGTACTCGGAGGCGGCCTCGGCCCAGTCGTCGTCCGAGAGATAGGGAACAACGGCATCTTCGATCTGCTCGATGCGGTAATCGGTAAAGGCTGTCACGCCGCCGCCGTAGGTGATGGTGACATACTTGCGGGAGCCGACTGCCAGCAGGAAAAGGATGCCGCTCTGTTCAGAGCCGCTGCCCAGACCGTTGGCAAGGTAGTAATCTTTGGCGTACTGGCGCTGGTCGGTGTCACCGATGCTGTCCACTACCAGAAAATATACGTCGCAGTCGTGGCCGTCGCTGGCCGCTTCGGCAGAAGCTTCCAGCTGGCTGTAAGTATCCGCATCGAACAGGCCCATCTCGTCCCGCACCAGCGGTGCGGCGGCAAAGGCGGGGATGCTCAGGCAGAGTGCCAGCACCAGTGCGGCCAGCAGGGCGGCAAAGCGTTTTGCAGTGTGTTTCATTCTGCCACCCCCTTATAACAACAGCAGGAACGCCAGCACTGCCATCAGGGGCAGGCTGATGCCCGCAAACCACGCGGCCACCCGGCTCTTGTCCACCGGCAGGTCGCCGATGAGCCGCCCGGTCTGCCCGTTCATGGCGAACAGGAAATCCTTGTCCTTCCACCGGGTGTGGAGCATCCAGACCGGCAGCAGGGCGTAGTGGGCGTGGGTCATATCCACGTTGATGTTCTCGGAAATGGGGTGGATCTCGCTGTAGCCGCCGGTGGTGGCGTGGAGCGCATCGGCCGTGGAGTTGTACATCCGACGGTAGGCGCGCTCGGCGCAGGCATCGGCATCCTCGTCATACCGGTCGGCCAGATAGCCGGGCAGGTAGGCCGTGGAGAAGGGCTTCAGGTCGCCGTAATCAAAGGGCTCAATGGCATCCATGTGGGTGTTGGGCATCTTGCTGGAGCCATCCACCGGCACCTTGGTAAAGTCGGCCGAGCCCTCGCGGCGTACATCGTAGTGCTGGGTGGTGGTCACCATGTAATCGCCCTCGCGGTGGCTCTCGGAGTTCTGGCCCTCGTACCGGCCGCGCGCGTCGGCCTTGGCATCGTAGAGCCAGAAGGGGACATATACGCCCTGGATCTCTGCGATGTGGTTCTGGCTCTTGAACGCCTTGGGCAGGAAGGCCTTGCCCTTGTAATATCTGGTCAGCTGGGCAATGGCGGCCTTTTTGTCCAGCTTGAAGGGCAGGATGTATTCCGGCTTCAGCTTGCCGGAGAGCTTGCCGCCCAGCACTGTGGGATTGCCGCAGTAGGGGCAGGTGGTGGCGGCGGTGGTCTCGTCACGGACCAGCTCGGCCCCGCAGGTGGGGCAGGAGTAGCTGTTCAGGCCCTCCGCCTCGGCCTCGCTCCACACCGGACTGTCCTGCCGGGGCAGGCGGGCGGCTTTTTTGGCATCGCCCTCGGCGGCAGTGTCGGCAGCGGCCTGCTTTTTGGCGTAGCGGGCCTCGATGTCCTTTACGTCGTAGGCCGAGCCGCAGTAATCGCAGACCAGCTTGCCGCTGGCACCATCGTAGTGCAGGGGGCCGGTACAGGCCGGGCACTGATAATTCGTTGTCTTTTCAGCCATGCGTCAGACCCCTCTCAGGCCCCAAAGGGCTTGCCGCACTCGGGGCAGAACTTGGGCGGGTTGGCTGGGTCGGCGGGCACAAAGCCGCAGTTGGCGCACTTGGCGGCGGGCCGGGGTCTGCCGCACTCCGAGCAGAATTTGCCGCTGTTCTTTGCACCGCAGCTGCACACCCAGACAGCCGGGGCTTCGGGCCGGGGCTTGCCGCATTCGGCACAGAACTTGCCCGTGTTGCCGGTGTGGCCGCAGCTGCAGGTCCAGCCAGCGGCTGGTGCGGCCTGAGGCTGCGCGGCGGTCTGCTGGCCGCCCATCTGGTAGAGATCCCGGGCGTTGACACCGCCCGCTGCAGCGGCCTGGTTCATCCCCATAAAGGCCATGGCGGGACCGGCGGCGGTGTTGGAGGCGGCAGTCTGCATGGCGGAGGCCTGTGCACCCACCAGATGCGCGGCGGCGCGGGTGGGGTCCATAAAGGCCGCACTGCGCTGCAGCTCCTTGATCATCTGCTCGTCCTCTTCGCTGGCCTTGACACCGGAAACGCCCAGAGAGACGATCTCGATGCCGCGCAGCCTGCTCCACTTGGCGCTCAGCTCCTGATTCAGGGCCTCGGCCAGCTCGGCGGTGTGGCCGGGCAGGGCGGAGTAGCGGATGCCCTGCTCGCTGATCCGGGCAAAGGCGGGTTGCAGGGCGGTCATCAGCTCGGTCTTGAGCTGGCCGTCTAGCGCGTCGCGGGTGTAGGCGTTTTCCACATTGCCGCAGACATTGGTGTAAAACAGGATGGGGTTGACCACCCGGTAGCTGTATTCGCCGAAGCACCGGATGCCGATGTCGATATCGATGCCGGCGCGCTGGTCCACCACCCGGAAAGGCACCGGGTTGGGGGTGCCGTACTTGTTGCCGGTGAGTTCCCGGGTATTGATATAATAGATGCGCTGGTCGGAACCGGCCTGCCCGCCAAAGCTGAACCGCTTGCCCAGCTCGGCAAACACGCTGTCGATGTTCTTCAGCCCGCCGCTGAGCAGGGAGGGCTGGGTGCCGGTTCTGTAGGTGTACTCGCCGGGCTCAGCACAGAGGTCCACCACCTTGCCCTGCTCCACGATCAGCACGCACTGGCCGTCGGCCACGGCGATCACAGAGCCGTCCGAGATGACGTTTTCGCTGCCGTGCCGGTTGGCGGAGCGGCCATTGGTCCGCTTCTGGCCCTTGACGGCCAGCACCTCCGCAGGCAGAGCGTCACAATAAAAATATTCCTTCCACTGGTCGCCCATCACGCCGGATGCTGCGCCCATGGCTGCTTTGATGAGACCCATAACTTCAATCTCCTTTTGTGCCGGGCAGTGTCCCAAAACGGGGAATGGCTCCCCCGGGCGCTGCGAAATTTGGGACAAGTATAACATAATCCGGAAAATTGTAAAAGCGATTTGGCAAAAAGGCGAAAGAAAAACTTGTTCTTGCTTTTTTGCCCCGGCGGGTGTACAATACCCTACGAAAAACAAAACACAGGGGAGCTCGTGAGGCGGGCTGAGAGGAAGTAACCAAACTTCGACCCTTGACCTGATGCGGATAATGCCGCCGTAGGAAGTCATAGGAAAATGATTTTTTGCAGGAGGCACCGCTGTGGTGTCTCCTGTTTTTTGTTGCCGCAAGCCGCCGCAACGGGCGGCTCCGGGCTGAGGGGGAGCGCCCTGAGCCTTGAAATAACTGCGATGGGAAGCCGTGTTCCGGCGTGAGAGGAGGCCAGCAAGCCTCGACCGCTTTTTGAGAAAGAGGAGTTTCCAATGAAAAAATTCTCTGTGAAAAAGCTGGCTCTCGCTGGAATGTTCTGCGCCCTGTGCGTGGTTGGCAGTGTGTTCAGCTTCCCGATGTTCGGCAGCAAGTGCGCCCCCGTGCAGCACATGGTCAATGTGCTCTGCGCCGTGCTGCTGGGTCCCTGGTGGGGCGTGGGCGTGGCCTTTGTGGCTTCGCTGCTCCGCAATATCCTGGGTCTGGGCAGCCTGATGGCCTTCCCGGGCAGCATGTTTGGTGCCCTGCTCTGCGGCCTGGTCTACGCAAAGACCAAAAACCTGATCGCCACCCTGGTGGGCGAGGTGTTCGGCACCAGCATTCTGGGCGGCCTGTGTGCTTACCCGGTGGCCATCTGCCTGATGGGCAAGAGCGCCGGTGACATCGCGTTCTATGCCTACATCGTGCCCTTCCTCATCTCCACCGCTGTGGGTGCGGTTATTGCGGGTGTGCTGGTGTACAGCCTGCAGCACTCCGGTGCCCTGCGCTCCATGCAGAGCAGCCTTTCCTGACGGGGGTGCGTCATGTTTGCAGAGCAGTTTGCCAATGTCCGCACCAAAAGCCCCCTGATTCATAATATCACCAACTACGTCACCGTGAACGACTGCGCCAATATGGTGCTGGCCTGCGGTGCTTCGCCCATTATGGCCGACGATGCTGCCGAGGTGGAGGATATCACCACCATCTGCGGCGGGCTGAACATCAACATCGGCACCCTGAACAGCCGCACCATTGAATCCATGCTCAGGGCGGGCAAAAAGGCCAATGCACTGGGCCACCCCGTGGTGCTGGACCCTGTGGGCGCGGGCGCTTCCACCCTGCGCACCGAGACGGCCTACCGCCTGTTGGACGAGGTGCGGTTCACGGTCATCCGGGGCAACATCTCCGAGGTAAAGACACTGGCTTCCGGTGCGGGCACCACCAAGGGCGTGGATGCCGATGTGGCCGACAGGGTCACCGAGGAAAATCTGGACGGCGCGGTGGCCTTTGCCAAGGCATTTGCCGCAAAGACCGGTGCCGTTGTGGCCATCACCGGTGCCATTGACATCGTGGCCGATGGGGCAAAAGCCTACTGCATCCGCAACGGCCACCCGATGATGAGCGCCATCACCGGCACGGGCTGCCAGCTCTCTGCCCTGACGGCGGCCTTTATCACCGCCAACCCCGGCCAGCCGCTGGAGGCTGCGGCTGCCGCCGTCTGCGCCATGGGCCTTGCGGGCGAGATCGCCCATGCACGGCTGACCCCGCTGGACGGCAACGCTACCTACCGCAATTACATCATTGATGCCATTTACAATATGACTCCGGCTCAGCTGGAAGAGGGTGCCAAGTATGAAGTGCGCTGAAGAATATATGCGGCTCTACGCCGTCACCGACCGTGCCTGGGTGGGCGGTCAGACCCTCTATCAGCAGGTGGAGAGCGCCCTGAAGGGCGGTGTGACCTGTGTTCAGCTGCGGGAAAAGGAGCTGGACGAGGAAGCCTTCCTGAAGGAGGCGTTTGAGCTCCACGACCTGTGCAAAAAATACAATGTGCCTTTTTTCATCAACGATAACGTGGACATTGCCATCCGCTGCCACGCCGAGGGCATCCATGTGGGGCAGGAGGATATGGCCGCTGCTCAGGTGCGCCAGCGCGTGGGCGATGAGATGATGATCGGCGTATCCGTCCACAGCGTGGAGGAGGCCCTGGAGGCCGTCCGGCATGGTGCCGACTGTCTGGGCGTGGGTGCAGCTTTCTCTACCCACACCAAGGCAGACGTGGACGTTCTGCCCGAGGGCATGATGAAAGCCATCTGCGATGCCGTGGACATCCCCGTTGTGGCCATCGGCGGCATCCACAAGGAGAACCTGCTCCGGCTCAAGGGCACCGGCGTGAACGGTGTGGCCCTTGTCAGTGCGATCTTCGGCGCGGAGGACATCGAGGCCGAGTGCAGGGAGCTGAAGGCACTGGCGGAGCAGCTGTAAAGCGGCTCGCCCTCTCAGTCATCGCTGGCGCGATGCCAGCTCCCCCAAAGGGGGAGCCAATTGCGCACAGAGGAAAGGCTGCGCAAAAACCTATTTCCGGTACGTTCAGCGCGCAAAGCGCTGTTCAAGATAAAAGAAACATTTGGAGGAAAGTACCATGCAGAACTACACCACACAGATGGACGCTGCCCGCAAGGGCATCGTCACGCCGGAAATGGAGATCGTGGCCAAAAAGGAATACCGCACCACGGAGGAGATCCGTCAGCTGGTGGCTGAGGGCAAGGTGGCCATTCCCGCCAACAAGCACCACACCTGCCTGAACCCCGAGGGCATCGGCTCCATGCTGCGCACCAAGATCAATGTGAACCTGGGCGTTTCCCGCGACTGCAAGGATTACAACGTGGAGATGGAAAAGGTGATGAGCGCCGTCAATATGGGCGCGGAAGCCATCATGGACCTGTCCAGCCACGGCAACACCCAGCCCTTCCGCCAGAAGCTGACCCACGAGTGCCCCGTGATGATCGGCACTGTGCCCGTGTACGATTCCGTCATCCACTATCAGCGCGACCTTGCTACCCTGACCGCGCAGGACTTCATCGACGTGGTGCGCCTGCACGCTGAGGACGGCGTGGACTTTGTCACCCTGCACTGCGGCATCACCCGCAAGACCATCGACCAGATCCGCACCCACAAGCGGAAGATGAACATTGTCAGCCGCGGCGGCTCTCTGGTGTTCGCCTGGATGAGCATGACCGGCAACGAGAACCCCTTCTACGAGCACTTTGACGAGATCTGTGAGATCTGCGCCGAGCACGACGTGACCATCTCGCTGGGCGATGCCTGCCGCCCCGGCTGCCTGGCCGATGCCACCGATGTCTGCCAGATCGAGGAGCTGGTGCGTCTGGGCGAGCTGACCAAGCGCGCCTGGGCACACAACGTGCAGGTCATGGTGGAAGGCCCGGGCCATGTGCCCCTGAATCAGGTGGCTGCCAACATGGAGGTGCAGAAGAGCATCTGCATGGGCGCTCCCTTCTATGTGCTGGGACCCCTCGTCACCGACATTGCCCCCGGCTATGACCACATCACGGCTGCCATCGGCGGTGCCGTTGCCGCTATGAGCGGTGCAGCCTTCCTGTGCTATGTCACCCCCGCCGAGCATCTGGCTCTGCCCAACGTGGACGATGTGAAGCAGGGCATCGTGGCCTCCAAGATCGCCGCCCATGCGGCCGATATCGCCAAGGGCATCCCCCATGCCCGGGATATCGACGACAAGATGGGCGATGCCCGCCGCGTGCTGGACTGGGATGCCCAGTTCGCCTGCGCTCTCGATCCCGAGACCGCCAAGGCCATCCGGGATGCCCGCCTGCCCGAGGATGACCACAGCGACACCTGCTCCATGTGCGGCAAGTTCTGCGCCGTCCGCAGCATGAACAAGGCACTGGCCGGGGAATACATCGACATCCTGTAACACAGCGTTTTCTTCCTTCTCAGCCGTCCGGTTTTGCTCGCCGGGCGGCTTTTTGCTTGTCTCTGGGCGGGGGACAAGTTTCCTGCTTTACAGAAAAGGGAAAGCATTGTAAAATAGATGGGTAAGTAATAAAATATCCGGCGGGAAGCCCCTGCCTGAGAACGAGGAATAAAAATCATGGCAAGATCGAATATCCGGGTGCTGGCTCTGGACTTGGACGGCACCCTGACCAATGACGAAAAGATCGTTACCCCCCGCACCCGCGCGGCGCTGGATGCCGCCGCCGCACAGGGCGTGACCATCGTGCTGGCCTCCGGCCGCCCCACAGCGGGCATTCTGCCGCTGGCAAAGAAGCTGGGGTTGGACAAAAAGGGCGGCTGTGTGCTGGCCTACAACGGCGGCAAGATCGTGGACTGCGTGACCGGCGAGGCTTTGTATCAGGTGCAGCTGGGAGCGGAGTTCGTCCCGGAGCTTTGCGAATTTGCCGCCCGGCAGGATGTGGCCATCCTGACCTATAACAGCGAGGGCATCGTGTGTGAGCGGGATCAGGACGTGTGGGCAAACAAGGAGT
The DNA here is from genome assembly GCF_017377545.1 of Faecalibacterium sp. Marseille-Q4164. Lineage (NCBI taxonomy): Bacteria > Bacillati > Bacillota > Clostridia > Eubacteriales > Oscillospiraceae > Faecalibacterium > Faecalibacterium sp. Marseille-Q4164. Next base: position 18,885 of record NZ_JAFREJ010000017.1, read on the forward strand.
GCTTTACCACAAAGCTGCCGATGCTCCATGTGGATGATCTGGCCTCCTATGTGGACTATCCGATCTGCAAAATGCTCATCACCCTTGACCCTGCCCGGCGGGATGCTGTCTGTGCCGCCGGAAAGGAGCAGTTTGCGGGCCGGATCGACCTGTACCCCTCCAGCCCCTTCTTCATCGAGGCCGTGCCGCTGGGTGTGGCAAAGGACAGGAGCCTTGCCGCCCTGCTGGAGCGGATGGGCCTGACCCGGGAGAACCTGATGGCCTGCGGCGACGGCCTGAACGACCGCTCCATGATCTCCTATGCCGGGGTGGGCGTTGCCATGCAGAATGCCGAGGATGCCGTCAAGGCTGTGGCCGATTACGTCACCGCCGCCGACAACAACCACGACGGCGTGGCGGAAGCTATCGAGAAGTTTATTCTGAACTAATAAATGAAAGAAAATGCAGTATGAGTAACTTTTGGAAAGCAGTTGCAGCTGTGGGTGTTGCTGGAGCGGTTTTACATGCATCAGCTAAAAATGTTGAGCAACGAAAAATAGAAAATGCTGAAGAAGAACGAAGAAAATCGGCAGAATGCATTTTTGATGATGGAATAACTCAAGAAGAATTTGAAGTAATTGCGAAACGCGCTGGTAAGGGCATTAAACGTTTGTCTGAACTGAAAGTAGATGAAATGGTTGTTATAGGAACAGTTCATTCGCAAAGCGGGATTACAGATTGGAATTTTAAGATTGACTTCAGCGACTATGGACATTTGACGGGAAAGTTTTGGATGTCGACAGATAATGATGATTCGGAGATTCCGCGAACAATTGCAGGAAGAATAAGCGACGCGATAAAATATTTCCCAGAATGTGTTGACGATGCCTTTGAGGAGGAGCTTGACAAACTTGAGGAAATAAAAGGTGAGAAGAAAAAGCGGTCAGAACGGTACTGCCCATATTGTGGAGAGAAGCTTGTCGGAGCAGGAGCACGATTCTGCGGGTATTGCGGAAGTAAAATATAGGGCGTGAGTGTTTTCAAAGAGTGGGAGAACAAACATGAAAACGGTTAAACTGGTTTGCCCAAGTTGCAGTGCGGAAATGGAAGTGGATGAAGAAAAACTGCTTTTGTATTGCCCTTACTGTGGAAAAAAGTTACAAATGGATTTTCCGCACATAGACGAAGTTTTCAAAGAAAAAGAAAAAACAAAAAGATCCAAAGAGAGAACTGAGCGGGTTCGAATGGAACACGAGTACAGAGAAAGGACGAGACAGCAAGAGTATGAGCAGGCCAGGGAAAACGAAAAAGCTGGCTGGAAAGTGTTGATAATATTATTTCTGCTATCGGGACTTCTTCTTGTGGGAGCCGAAGTTGGAAACATGGTTCACCGTGCAAACGGTGAAGTTAAAGCGCCAATATCCGGAACAGAAGAAAGTTTAAAAGATTTGGATTATGAAGATGCAAGGTTGCTGTTTATAAGCGAGGGCTTTGAATACGTTCAGCTTGTAAACAAGCATGATTTGATTGTAGGTCTCTTGAAAAGAGAAGGGAAAGTTGAGTCGATTTCGATAAATGGTGAAACGAACTTTAGTAAGGGAAGTTGGTTTCCACCGGATGCAATAGTGAAAATTACATACCACGGATTTTGATTGATGAGAGGAACACAAACAACAATGCCACGCAATCTGGTTTTATTTGATCTGGAATGGAACATCGGCTATAAGCCGTATCTCTTTAATTATCATGGCGTGCAGCAGACCTTCCGGGGCGAGATCATCGAGATCGGCGCGGTGAAGATCGACGAGGATGCCAACGTGCTGGATACCTTCTCCATCCACCTGCGGCCCCGCATTTTCCGCACCCTGCAGCACCACATCGCCAAGGTGACGGGCCTGACCCAGGCCGACCTGGACCGGGGCGAGCCCATCGTGCAGGGGCTGCGCCGCTTTATGCAGTGGTGCGGCCCGGATGCCGAGTTTGCCGAGTGGGGCATGGATGACGTGCCGGTGCTCAAGCAGAACCTTTTCCTCTGCAATCTGGACGAGAGCCGCCCCACCCAGTGGTATGATCTGCAGCAGATCTTCCTGCGGGAGCACCCCCGCAAGGAGGGCGAGGGCATGACGCTGGAAAGCGTTGTGACCCGGATGGGCATCCCGATGGAGCGCCCGTTCCACGATGCCCTGTCCGATACCCTTTACACCGCCGATGTCTGCCGCAAGCTTGACCTGCGGGCGGGTCTGGCGGCCTACCCCACCGAGGAGGAATCCCTGCGGGCAAGCCTCTGCCCCGCCCCTGGCGATTACCGGGACTTCCGGGTGTTCCGCGGCTATGTGGAGCAGTCCACCTGGCGCAGCGACCCAAAGATCATCACTGCCAGCTGCCCGGTGTGCGGCGGGGATCTGCAGCCGGACGATATCTGGCTGAAAAAGGGCAACAGCGGCTGGTATACTCTGTCTGTCTGCCCTGCCTGCGCCGGTACCGGCAATGAGGCCGGAAAGGGCGTATTCCAGCGCTATAAGCTGGCCCGGCGGGACGGCCTGCACTGGAGCTTTGCCCGCTGTGTCCAGATCCCGGACGAAGCCGGGCTTGCCCGCTGGGAACGGATGCGCGCCCAGCAGATCGAGCGGATGCAGGCCCGGGCCGAAAAGGCCGCCGCTGAAGCCGACGGAAAAGCATAAAGATCCCCGCCCTGTGCAGGAAAGGCCCCCGCAGTCTCGTAGTATAGGTGATATGACAAAAAAAGCTCGTATTTTGTTCACGGGCGTGTCATAGAAACCGGATATACTAAAGAAAAATGAGAGGGAAGGAACACGCGGGATGGAAATGACGATGATAGGCTGGCTCCACCAGCTGGGAACGCTGGAATTCTGGGAGGCCCTGCTGGAAAGCTTTGGCGGCCTTGGCCCCATTGCGCCCGTGATCCTTGCGATGGTGGAATCCTTTTTTCCGCCGCTGCCGCTCATTGCCATTGTGGCGCTGAATGTTGCGGCCCACGGCGGGCTTCTGGGCTTTGTGTACAGCTGGGCCGGGGTGATGCTGGGCGGCACTGTGATGTTCCTGCTCTGGCGGCGTGTCGTCAAGCGTTTTTTCTGGAAATTTGCCCGCCGCTCGGCCAAGCTGCAAAAGGCGGAGCAATGGGTCAGCCGGTTCGACACCGCGTCCCTGTTCATGCTGTCGCTCCTGCCCTTTACGCCCTCGTCCTTTATGCATTTTGCCTTCGGCATCTCTGATTTTGACGAGAAGCGCTACCTTGTCACCATGCTGCTGGGCAAGGGCGTGATGGTGGCCATGATGGCCCTTTTCGGGCAGTCGCTGGTGTCCGCCATGAAGAACCCGTTCTACCTCGTGCTTGCCATCGCCATCTGGGCGGGAATGTACTTTGCCAGCAAACACTTCTGTAAAAAGCACGAGATCGATTGAATCGGCGCAGAGCTGCCGCTGAAATGCCAGCGCCTGCGTTCTGCTTGACTTCTCCCCCCGGCCCGGCTATAATACAGATGTATCAGGAAAAATGCGTTTACCCGGGCAGAGTAGCGCAAAGGTGAGCTGGACAGAGAGAACGGGCCGTTGGCTGGGAGCCTGTTTGCAGCAGCGTGTGTGAAGTGCGCCCGGACAGCACGCCGCGGGAAACCTGCTGGGGAGTATCGCGGCGCGGCAGCCGCCGTTATCGGCTTTGAGCGACAAACAGAAGTGGAACCGCGATTTTGAAAACCGCCTTCGATGTGATATGGGAGATTGTATCACATCGGGGGCTTTTTTTACTTCTCTGTTTTCGTAAGTCAGCGAAGCGAGACTGAGAGGTTCTGCTGCGGCTTTTGTTTGCCCTACAAGAAGGAGAGTTCTTATGCAGATTTTCAACACCCTGACCCGCCAGAAGGAAGAGTTTGTGCCGCAGGTGCCCGGCGAATACCGCATCTATGTCTGCGGCCCCACCGTTTACAACTATATCCACATCGGCAACGCCCGCCCGCTGATCGTGTTCGATACCCTGCGCCGCTATCTGGAATACCGCGGCAACAAGGTCATCTATGTCTCCAACATCACCGATATTGATGATAAGCTCATCAAGAAGGGCCAGGAGGAGGGCACCTCCATGAAGGAAGTGGCCCAGCGCTTTGAGGCCGAGTACCTCAAGGATGCCGCCGGTCTGAACTGCAAAAAGCCCACCGTCCAGCCCCGTGCAACGGAGCACATCCAGCAGATCCTGGACATCGTCAAGGACCTGATCGATTCCGGCCACGCCTACGTTGCCAAGAACGGGGATGTCTACTTCCGCGTCAAGAGCGACCCGGAGTACGGCAAGCTGAGCCACCTCAAGCTGGACGATCTGGAGAGCGGCAACCGTGAGCTGCGCAGCCAGATGGAGGATGACCTGAAGGAAGACCCCGCCGACTTTGCCGTCTGGAAGGCTGCCAAGCCCGGCGAGCCCGCTTGGGAAAGCCCCTATGGCATGGGCCGCCCCGGCTGGCATATCGAGTGCAGTGCCATGAGCCGCACCCATCTGGGCAAGACCATCGACCTGCACTGCGGCGGTCAGGATCTGATCTTCCCCCACCACGAGAACGAGATCGCCCAGAGCGAGTGCGCCAACGGCTGCGAGTTTGCCCACTACTGGATGCACAACGGCTTCATCAACGTGGATAACCAGAAGATGTCCAAGAGCCTGCACAACTTCTTCACCGTCCGCGATGTGGCAGACCTCTACGGCTACGAGCCCATCCGCTACTTTATGCTGACCGCAGGCTACCGGATGCCCCTGAACTACACCGTGGACCTCATCGAGAGCTGCAAGAACAGCCTGGAGCGCCTTTACACCTGCCGCGAGAACCTTGATTTTGCCCTGAGCAAGACCGCGTTTGGCACCGATGAGACCCTGACTGCCAAGGCAGACGAGGCCCGCGCCAAGTTCTGCAAGGCCATGGATGATGACCTGAACACCCCCGATGCGCTGGCTGCCGTGTTCGATCTGGTCAAGGAGATCAACACCCTGTCCGCTGCTTCCTCCAAGGCTGCGCTGGAGGCTGCCGCCAAGGCGTTCGATGAGATCACCGGCGTGCTGGGCCTGATGTACAACCGCAAGAAGGACGAGGTGCCCGCCGAGGTGACGGAGCTGGTGGAAAAGCGTGCCGCCGCCAAGAAGGCCAAGGACTGGGCCGCTGCGGATGCCATCCGCGCACAGCTCACCGAGATGGGCTGGGCTGTCAAAGATACCGCCCAGGGCCCGCAGCTGAGCAAAATTTAACTTGAATCCCGTTATTGACCTGTACGGTACAATGCGGTAAAATGAGGGTGCGGGAACACTGTGCTGTGTGTTCCACGCACCCTTATTTTTGCATGATACAAGAACCTATATAAAAGGAGGTCTTTGGCTGATGAAAACCAAACGGCTGATCTCATTGCTGCTGGCGGCAGTGTTCGCCCTGAGTGCGGCGGCCACACCGGCGCTGGCGGCTTCGGCGGGCAGCGAACTGCCTGACCTGACCACCGCAGGCGTGGATGAGAACAACAGCGTTGTCTCGATCCGCCTGACCGCAGACGGGGATCTGACCTATGGCTCCCCCTTTACCCTGAGCGTCCAGACCACCCCGGCAGATACCCAGTATATCGGCGTGGTGATGGGCACCAGCGGCGAAGCGCAGGGCTATGTGACCCTGATCCTTTCGGGCAAGATCCGCACTCTGCTCAAGATGATCCCCCTGCCGAAAAAGATGTCGGCGAACCCTGAGCAGGAAGAGGAGTTCAACATCTACGCCTACATCAAGCAGCTGATCGACGGCAACGACGTGAGCGTGCTGCTGCGGGTGGCTGATGAAGTGGTCTCTGTGATGGATGTCCTGAAATTCTACATCCCCACGCTGAAGGATGTCTCCACCGGCATGAAGCTGTCGCTGGAGCTCATCCGCAAATATCTGCCCGAGGGCGTGTTCAGCCGCATCTATCTGGACGAGCAGCCTACGGAAGCCGGCAGCTATGTGGGCGGCGCTGTGGCGCTGGAATCCGGTGATGTGAACACCGCCGGTATGGCGTTCTTCCGCATCAAGCCCAAGAGCGCGGGTGTGCGTGTCTACTGGGCACAGGAGCTCCCCGCCAGCATGACTGCGGCAGAAGCCCAGAACTACAACATCACTGCCGTGGTCGAGAGCGATGGTCAGGTGGTCGAGGGCGGCAAGGTGACCTACACCTATAAAAAGAAGAGCGGTCTCTTCGATTTCCTGGGTACGACCCAGAGCGGGTTCCCCACCGAGCCCGGCGAGTATGTCCAGACGGCCAAGGCCGCCGGAAACTACTCCAGCAGTGAGATCAGCCGCACCATCGTGATCCAGTAATCAAACAGCAAAAATCCCTCCCTGCCACGCCGGCAGGGAGGGATTTTTTAATTGTCCTTATATCATTTTTTGCGCTTACATCCGGAACCGCCAGCCCCAGCCGCCGCCACAGCAGCAGTTGCACAGCAGGTTGAGCAGGATCATGCTCCAGCACCAGCGCATCAGGCCGCCGGGCTGGGCGTAGGTGGTCTGGGTGCGGTAGGTGCGGCCCGGGTCCTGCAGATTGCGCAGGTTCATCTGGTATTCGGTGTTGCCGGGCTCGATCTGGGCTGCGCGGCGGGCATCCTGCAGGGCATCGATGCTGTTGCCCAGGCCCTGATTGGCCAGCGAGGAGAGATAGTACCACCGGGCGGTGCGCACGGTGATGCCGTCCAGCACGCGGCGGGCCTCGGGGTAGCGCTGGTTGACGATGAAGTTGCGTGCGGCCTGCATCTCAGGCGTGTCTGCACCGTTGTAACCGGGGCCGCGCTGCTGCTGATAATTGCCGCCAAAGCCAAACCCGAATCCGAAGGGGTCATAACCGAAGCCGAAGTCTCCGAAATCCCCGTTGGAGTAACCGTTCTGCTGGTACCCCTGCTGATAGCCGCCGTAGGAGGGGCCGCTCTGCTGGCCGTAGGCACCGCCGTAGCCGCCGCCCATCTGGGGGCCGGTCTCGCCCTTGGTGATGGCATCGTATGCCGCCTGCACCTCCTTGAAGTGCTCTTCGGCGGTGGGGTCGTTGGGGTTCAGGTCAGGGTGCCAGCGCTTGCACTTGGCACGGTAAGCCTTTTTGATCTCGTCTTCACTGGCACCGCGCTGGATGCCCAGAACCTCATAGGGGTCTCTCATCGGTCTACTTCCTCACGTCTCTATTACCATCTGTGCGGCCGCTGTGCCGCACAAGCAATCTTTAGTGTACAGGACTGGAACGGAAAAATCAAGGAAAACCGCCGGGATTAGGCGGTTTTGTCCTTCTTTTTTGCATTTTTGCAGTGATATTTGAGCCACACGCCCGAATACAGGATGTTGCGCAGAAGGTCAACGTCCTCCACACAGGGCAGGCGCTCAAAGCTGCGGGCGCAGTTGGCCAGCAGCAGCTCAAAGATCTCCCGCATCTCTTCCTCGTACCCGGGCTCTCTGCTCAGGGTGCGCAGGGGATTGTATGCGCCCTTGCGCTCGTCCCGGGCCAGGTCGTCGTAGGCATCCAGCAGGTAGATGTACTTGCCCAGGTTGAAGCCGATGCTGCGCAGCTCCGGCGACCAGTGGTCCTGCCGGTAATCGAACAGTTCGGCCATCAGTTCCCCAAAGCAGCCGGAAACGGCATCCAGATCCTCGCTGCCCTCGGCTTCGTACCGGGCCAGCCGATCCAGACAGGTGCGGATGGCGCTGCACTGGCGGGGCCAGCGGGCAGCGGCCTGCTGCGTGGGGGCAGCAAGCATCTTTTCAAAGCCCAGGCCCAGCAGGCTGTGGTCATCGTTCCACTTGTCCTGCGCGTTGTAGTAGTGCAAAGCCACGCTCAGGTCCGCGCAGTAATCGGTGGGGCCGCTGGAACGCCACTCCACCTTCCGGATGGGGTGGATGGGGCAGTGGTCACAGCCTGTCACACAGGCGCTTTCGCCCTCGTACAGGCTGCACAGCAGCAGATCCAGAAAAGTCAGGTCATAGCTCAGGGTCAGCCGCCCCCGGGTGCCGTGCAGCGCGCCAATGCGGCGGCAGAGCCCGCAGTAGGCCGCGCGGTACCGCGCCTGTGCCTCCGGGCTGAGTGCGGCCTGATTCGGGATAACATATCCGAACATGGCTCAGCTCTTCTTGATGAACTGGGTGCCGCAGCGGGGGCAGGAGATCTGGATGCGGCCGCGGCCGCGGGGCACGCGCAGCTTCTGGCGGCACTGGGGGCAGCGATAGTAGTGATAGACCTTGCGGTTGGCCCACTGCTCTTTCCAGCCCTTGAACTTGTTGTCCACCCGGTCCTTCAGGGTGTAGAACTTGTAGTTCTCCTCGGTGCGCTTGGAGATGTTCCGGCTGAAGGTGCGGTAGTAGCAGAAGATCAGCAGGGCCGCGCCCAGATAGGTGAACAGGTTGACCCGGCTGATGATGGCGATGAGGAGCAGCACCAGCGAGGCAATGCTCAGGAATTGGTTCAGGCCATCGGTGCCATAGCGGCCGATCATAAACTGACGAAGTTTCTCTCTCATAGATTTCCGGTCCTTTGTCCTCAAGAATAACCCTCTCAGCCACGCGGACGCATGGACGGAGAGGGCGTTTGATTGTTCACAACAATAGAATATCAGCCAACCATGATAAAACTTTGAACAGATTGCAAATCTACCATGAAAGGACGAAATTTAATTGGCATTCTCTGCACCGGAGCGCTTGCGCACGGTCAGGGCGGCCTCCACATCCAGCGCGCCCTCCATCCGGCAGTGCAGCACGGCACGGCCTGCTTCACCGGTGGTGGCAAGGTAGGTGCCCGCCATGCCGCCCCGCAGGGGGACGATGGCCGGGCCCAGGATCTTTACCGGGCCTTCCACGCTGAGCTGAACGGCCTCACCGCAGTAGGGCAGCAGGTTGCCGTTCTGGTCGATGGCCCGCAGGCTGACCGCCGCGCAGTCCCAGGTGGGGCCGTCGGTCAGGATGGGATTGTGCACCACGCATTCCAGCCGGACCGACTGCACCGGCTCCTTGACCACGGTGCGGACGGTGCGCCCGTGCCAGACCGCCTCAAACCGGTAAACGCTGGACGGCCCGCCCAGCACGCCGATGTATTTGTAGTACATCCGGAGCAGGTCGTTTGCGCTCAGCCGCAGGGAGAGCATCCGCGCCCGGGAGAGAGGCGAAAGGTTCAGCGCGTCCCGGCGCATCTCGTTGAGGATGGCCGCCACCTGCGGGGCTGTGCTCTGGTCAAGGCCCTCATACTTTTCCAGCAGGGAGCCGACGAAATCCTGGATCTCGATGGGCGGGTGGGGCAGGGCGGCAAAGCGGCCCCGGCGGTCGGGGGTGAACTCGGCAATGAAATCGTTGCCCCGGTAGAGGCGGACGCTCTCGGCGTTGGTGAACACCCAGCAGGCCCCGGCAAAGCCGCCGGGGTGGTCGCCCAGCGCCATGCTGGAAGAGACCTCGAACACCACGTCCGAAGGGGAGCGGGGCGTTTTCTGGCTTGCGTAGACGGCGGCAGAGAGCTTCGGGTTGCGGAACAGGTCCGTCACGCCGTGGTAGCAGATGCGGTCGCCGCTGCCGAACTCGCGGTGGGTGTTGTAATCGGCCATGCACCAGCCAAGGGCACCGGCCACGCCCTGCTGGGCAATGGCATCGTTGAGGACGGCAGCATGGCGCAGAGCCTGTGCCAGCCGGTGCGGCTCGTCGTCAAAGGCTTTGGCCGGGAACTGCTGGCCCCCGAACTCGCTGATGAGGTAGCCCTTGCGCAGGTCAGGCGTAACGGCAGACCGGGGCTCGCAGCCCGGGCCCCGGCCGGAGTAGGAGTAATCGTTGTAGGCGTAAATGTCCTCGAGCAGCTGGCTCTTGCGGGCGATCCGCACGCCGCCGGTGGGGCGGGTGGGGTCCAGCCGATGGACAGCCTCGTTGGTGCGCTTGTAAAAGGCCTCGTTATCGGAACTGCCGTTCACCCGCACGCCCCACAGGAACACGCTGGGGTGGTTGCGGCACTGGCAGACCATCTCGCGGCAGTTCTGCAATGCCTGGGCCTGCCAGGCTTCATCCCCGATGTGCTGCCAGCCGGGCATCTCCACGAACACCAGCAGGCCCAGCTCATCGCAGGCATCCAGAAAAGCCGGGCTCTGGGGGTAGTGGCTGGTGCGCACTGCATTGCAGCCCAACTGCTTTTTCAACAATTGGGCATCCAGCTGTTGAATGCTGTCCGGCATGGCATAGCCCTGATAGGCGTAGCTCTGATGCCGGTTCAGGCCCCGCAGCTCCACCCGCTGGCCGTTCAGATAAAAGCCCCCGGCCACGAACTGGATGGTGCGGAAGCCGAACCGGGTGCTCTTTTCGTCCAGCACCCGGTCGGGCAGGCCGCTGGTGCCGGGCCGGATAAGCCGGACGGTCAGGGTATAGAGGAAGGGGTGCTCCACGCTCCAGGGGTGCACGCCGTTCAGGGTGCCCACAATGGGCAGGCTGAGCTCACCGCTGTACAGGGCTCTGCTCCCGGCGGGGCTGCGGATCTCGGCCTGCAGGGTGCAGCCGATGGTCTCGCCCACCGTGGAGGAATAGATGCGGAAATCGCCCTCGGCCTGCGCCTCGATGAAGATGTCGCGCAGGTAGGCGGGCTCCTTCACGTCCAGACTGACGGCCCGGTAGATGCCGCCGTAGGTCAGAAAATCGATCTGCCCGCCGAAGGGAGGAATGTTCAGGTCCTCCCGGCTGTCGCACCGGACAGCCACCACATTTTTTTGGCCCAGCAGCAGCGATTCGGTCAGGTCCACAGTAAAGGCGGTGTAGCCGCACCCGTGGTGGAACACCCGCCGCCCGTTGCAGAACACGGTGGCATCGTGGGCCACGGCTCCAAAGGTCAGCAGTACCGTGCGGCCCTGCCACTCTTTGGGCGCAAAAAACTCCCGCCGGTAGCCGGACACCCGCTGGTATTCGTTCTCGTTGCAATAGTTGTAGGGCAGCATTTTGACCGTGTGGGGCAAGCGCACCGGCTCCAGCTCCACCCCGGTGCATTCGGGGCGGACGATGGCGGGATCAAAGGTGGGGGCAAACAGCCAGCCGTCGTTCCAATCGTAGTGTTCCATAGCCTGTCTCCATCGCTCTGCACAAAAAATTCTTACCCTTATGCTACCACAAAGTTGTGAACGAAAAAAGCACTCGCTCCCTTATTTTTTCCGTTTTTGCAGAAAAAGCTGTTAAAATCAAAAAAGCCCCCGCCGGGCAGGCGGGAGCGAGGGGAAACTCAGCGGATAAAATTGGTCATGGGGCGGCGGGGATTCTCGGGGTGAGTGATGCCGTTTGCTTTGCCCAGTTCGATGCACTTGAGCAGCCAGGCCATGTTGCGGCCCAGCTCCCGCATCACGGCACAGCCCTCTTCATCCTCCAGCACCTGCTCGGGCTTGGAGCCGTGGACCATGGGCCAGTAGGAACCGCTGACCAGCGGCATGTGGAAGAACTCAGGGTACTTCACCAGCTGGTCCAGCGTGGTGGTGGTGCCGGCGCGGCGGGCCGAAGCGCAGATGGCGGCGGGCTTGTAGGCCAGATACTTGCCGCCCGCGTAGGCCAGACGGTCCATGAAGCTGGTCATGTTGCCGGAGGCGGACGCGTAGTGGACAGGTGTGCCGAACACAAAGGCATCGGCAGTCTTGGCCTTTTCGATGGCCTCGTTGACCACGCCGCCGAACACGCAGCCCTTACCGGCGGCACAGCCGCCGCAGCCGATGCAGCCGCCTACCGGCTTTGTGCCGACGTTCAGGATCTCGGTCTCGATGCCGCTGGCGTTCAGCTCCTCGGCGATCAGGGACAGGGCGGTATAGGTGCAGCCCTTCTCGTGGGGGCTGCCGTTGATGAGCAGGACTTTCATAAGCAGATACTCTCCTTTTTTGGCAAAACGCGCCGCACATGGGGCGCTTTGCCCTGATTTTAGCACAATTGCACCCTGAGTGCAACGCGTGCCCTTGACAAAGAGTTGCGTTTTGACGATAATATGGAGATACGAAAACACGAAACAGCTGCTGGCCGGGCAGGGGGCCCGGACAGCGGGAGAAGGAGGCAGATACATGCGCGTTATTGCAGGAGAAGCACGGGGCCGCAGGCTGGAAGCCCTGCCCGGCACCGAGATCACCCGCCCGACGATGGATCAGGTCAAGGAGGCCATGTTCAGCATCGTCCAGTTCGACCTGCCCGGTGCCCGGGTGCTCGACCTCTACGCAGGCAGCGGCCAGCTGGGCATCGAGGCCCTGAGCCGGGGTGCGGCCCGGTGCGTGTTCCTGGACGAGAACCGGGAGGCCGTGAACATCGTGATGAAGAACTGCAAGAACTGCGGCGTGTTTGACCGTAGCCGGGTCAACATCGGCGAGGCGGCACGGTATCTCTCCGCCTGCCATGAGCAGTTCGACATCGTGCTGCTGGACCCGCCCTTCCACACCGGCACGCTGGAAAAGATCCTGCCCGGCGTGGACAAATGCCTGGCTCCGGGCGGCATCGTGATCTGCGAGAGTGAGACCGGCCTGGTGCTGCCTGCCGAGGTGGGCGGCATGACCCTGAAAAAACAGTATAAATACGGCAAAGTCCTGCTGTGGAAGTATGGTAAGCCCCGGCAGAGCGCCGGAGAGGGAGATGCGGAATGAACGTAAACGAGCTTTTGGATACCATTGAGGATACGCTGGAGGAGAGCGCCGGAATGCCCCTTTCGGGCGGCAAGCGCATCGTGGATGTAGAGCAGATCCGGGACTATCTGGACGAGATCCGCCAGAACCTGCCTGTGGAGCTGCGGCAGGCCCAGTCCATTGTCAGCGACCGTGCCCAGCTCATCGAATCGGCCAACGCACAGGCGCAGGCCATTGTAAAAAAGGCCGAGGAGCGCGCCCGTGTGCTGGTGAGCGAGGCCGAGATCGTCAAGGCGGCCCAGCAGCGCGCCGGAGAGATCGTCTCCGCCGCCCAGACCGAGGCCCGCACTGTCCGCCAGACCGTGACCGACTACTGTGATAATATGCTCAAGACCACGGAAGAGACGATGGCGGAAAACGCCGCACAGGTCAAAAATGTCCGTGCAAACCTGCGCCAGAGCCCCCGGAAACAGCTCTGATGCGGGAATGTGAAATTTCCCGGTGAGAGCTTCCGGCCCCTGCAAGCAAAAACGACGGCTTGCAGGGGCTTTTTTTGGTACATTTTGAGAGAAAAAACAAAAGGGAAACTCTTGCAATCAGGGGCCTGTTTTGTTACAATAAAATTGTATCCTCAAGGCTGACCGGGCCACAAACTCCCGGCAGGCCGCAGGCCGCTTTCCCGGGCAGCAGCTCCGGGCAGAAAAGGGCGGCAGATGCAGGATCTTATCTGAGTTTTGAAAGGAGGCTGGGAACATGGACACAGAAAAAACAGCACAGCCCTTTGACCCGGCCTCGTTTGAGCATGTCCCGGTGCTGCTGAACGAGTGCTTGGACGGCCTGAAGATCGACCCGGCGGGCACCTATCTGGACGGCACGGCGGGCGGCGCGGGGCACTCCCGCCAGATCGCCCTGCGGCTGAACGGTGAGCAGGGCGGCAGGCTCATCTCGCTGGATCAGGACCCCGATGCCGTGCAGACGGCCCGGGCCCGGCTGGCGGGCCTGCCTGCCACCGTGGTGCAGATCAACTTCCGCTATGCCGGACAAGCTCTGGAGCAGCTGGGCATTGAAACGATCAACGGCGCGCTGCTCGATCTGGGCGTGTCCAGCCATCAGCTGGATGACGCGGCCCGGGGCTTTTCCTACCGGGCAGATGCCCCGCTGGACATGCGGATGAGCCAGGAGGGTGAGACGGCCGCCGATCTCGTGAACAGCGAGAGCCGGGAGGAGCTGGCCCGCATCCTGCGGGATTACGGCGAGGAGCCCTTCGCCTGGCAGATCGCGGGCAGGATCGTGGAAGCCCGGGAAACTGCCCCCATTGAAACGACATTGCAGCTGGCGGATATCGTGGCCAGCGCCATGCCCCCGGCGGAGCGCCGGAAGAACAAAAACCCCTCCCGCCGCACCTTCCAGGCACTGCGCATTGCGGTAAACCATGAGCTGGACGCACTGGAAGAGGGGCTGGATACCATTTTTGCGCATCTCGCACCGGGTGGAAGACTTTGCGTGATCACCTTCCACTCGCTGGAGGACCGGCTGGTCAAAAACAAGTTCCGCCGCTGGTCCACCGCCTGCACCTGCCCGCCGGAGTTCCCGGTGTGCGTCTGCGGCGGCAAGGCCAAGGCAAAGCTGATCACACGCAAACCCATTGAAGCCAACACGCAGGAGCTGGAAGAGAACCGGCGCAGCCGCTCGGCCCACCTGCGGGTTTTGGAAAAGATCTGAGGGCGGCACAGCCCCGGAGATGTGAGGAGGAGATCACCATGGGTCAGGCAGCATACGATATGACAGAGGTCCGGCGCAGAAGAGCGCCGCAGGCACAGCCAAAAGTCCCGCTGCGGGTAGAAAAGGGCGGCAAAAAGCGGCTGAACCCCGTGCGGGCTGCCATGCAGCACGCGCTGCAGCTGGTGGGCGCGGCTTTGCTGGTGGGCTTTGCGGTAAGCCTGCTGTGGAGCGAGGCACAGCTGGTGGAGCTGAACTCTCAGATCCAGAGCGCCAAGGCAGAGCTTGTGAGCGAGCAGAGCCAGTATACATACTACAACAGTGCCCTGAACAGCCGCACCAACATCACAAGTGTTGAGGAGACTGCCACACGCCTGGGGCTGATGAAGATCGACCAGAGCCAGATCACCTACATCCGGCTGGATGAGGGCAGCGTTCTGGTGCGCAAGGCATCCGCTGTGCGGCAGTGGTCGGATCTGCTCCACGATGGGGCAATGACCATTCTTGCCTCTGTCAGAACGGCAAAATAAACCAAACAACGAAAAGCGTGCGGCAGCGCACGCTTTTTCGGTTTTCTTCGGGAGTACGCAATGCAAACACCATCCTCCAATCCCAAAAAGAACAGCGTCCGCCGCCGCAGTGCGGACCCGCACGCACGGCTCAGTGCCCGGCTGCGTCATATCAGCTTTGGTGCCGCCGTGCTTCTTGTGGTGGTCGCCGCGCTGACCGTGATCTACAGCCTGTACAAGATCCAGATCCGCGACGGTGCCACCTACCGCCAGTACGCCGCCGAGCAGCAGCTGCTGGACAGCACCATTCAGGCCACCCGCGGTGAGATCTACGACACCAGCGGCATCACGCTGGCTTCCACCAGCGTGGTCTGGACCATCTGGGCCGACCCCTCTTACAGCACGGCCCTGTATACCACCACTACCGATCAGGACACCAAGGCGGAGACCCGCACCATCGATGAGGCCGCCATGAAGGAGGTCTGCACCCAGATCACCCTGCGCCTGCTTTCGGGCGACGGCGAGAGTCTGGACAGCGTGGACACCACTTCGGCAGAGTACCAGACCCAGTATCAGGCGGTCTGCGATGCCCTCTCCCAAAACGAAAGCTCCTATCAGGTGCTGGCCACCAAGGTCAACAATGCCATCAAGCTCTCCATTGAGGAGTACGTCAAGACCTACAACAAGGCCCACAGCAAGAGCGGAAAATCCGCCGGTGCGCTGGAAAAGATCCTGGGCAAGCTGGGCCTGGGCCAGGAGGAGAGCGACGACGGCACCCCCACTGTCCGCAAGGGGCGGGTGTCGGTGTCGGCCTCCAAGGGCTTCCAGCGGGATTACCCCTACGGCCGCTTTGCCGCCGCCGTGCTGGGCTTCTGCAATGCGGACGGTCAGGGCGTGTACGGTCTGGAAAACTCCTATGAGTCCACACTGGCCGGTGTGAATGGCCGCACCATCACCCTGCGCAACGCCTACGGCAATGCCATTGCCGATGAAAATGCCACCACCTACGCCGCCAAGGACGGTTCCAATCTGGTGCTCTCACTGGATGTGAACATTCAGGAGGTGGTGGAGCGCTACCTGAACGAGGCCGTGGCGGCCAACACCGTTGAGAACCGCGGCTGCGCCATTGTGATGAATGTCAAGACCGGTGCCATCCTTGCCATGGCCTCCAAGCCGGACTTTGACCCCAATGACCCGCAGGATTTCAGTGCCAATCTGGCCTACCTGACGGAGCAGGTGCAGGCTGAGCCGGAGCTGTACACCATCTACAAAAAAGACGAGAACGGCAACTACCTGCGGGACGAGAACGGCCAGAAGATCGCGGATGAGGAGGCCGACTACACCGGCACCTACCGGGATATCCAGTGGAAGAACAAGACCATCACCGAGCTGTACTACCCCGGAAGCGTGTTCAAGGTCATCACCGCCGCCATGGGTGTGGACAGCGGCAAGGCGACCTATTACACCACCCTGAACTGCTCCGGCGCGTACAGCGTGGCAAAGCAGACCTACCACTGCGCCGGCAGAAAGGCGCACGGGGCCCAGAATCTGGCCGAGGCCCTGCGCAACAGCTGCAACATCTACTTTGTCCAGCTGGGCCAGCGCGTGGGTTCCAGCCTGTTCTATGATTACTTTGATGCCTTCGGCTTTACCGAGCGCACCGGTGTGGACCTGCCCAATGAGACCAGCTTCATGCAGTATTACAGCAAAAGCCGTCTGGGCGAGGTGGAGCTGGCTTCCTCCGCCTTTGGTCAGGCCATGGCCGTGACCCCGCTGCAGGTGTGCACCGCCGTCTCGGCGGCAGTCAACGGCGGCTATCTGGTCACCCCCCATGTGGTGGATAAGATCACGGACCAGAACGGCAATGTGGTGCAGGAGATCGGCACCAACATCCGCCGTCAGGTCATCAGCGAGAGCGCCAGCGAGACCATCCGCCAGATCATGGAGTTTGAGGTGGGCGACGGCACCCAGGGCGGCGGCGGCAACGCTTACGTTGCAGGTTACCGCATCGGCGGCAAGTCCGGCACCTCCGAGCAGCTGAACATGGACCGCCGCGCCGACGGCGACTACAAGAAGGTGGCATCCTTTGCGGCTGTCCTGCCCGCCAACGACCCGGAGATCCTGGTCTATGTCATGCTGGACGACCCCAACAATGCCCGCACCGACTATTCCTCCATTCTGGCGGCTCCGGTGGTGGGCAACATCATCAGCGAGATCGCGCCCTATCTGGGCATCGCCACCGACGGCGTGGACCGCAGCGGCACCACCGTCAAGGTGCCCAACCTGACGGGCAAGGAGTGGAGCAACGCGCAGGTGCAGCTGAACATCAAGGGCTTGAAGCATCACCTGGCCGAGAGCGAATCCGACCAGACCGCCGCCCTTGTTACCTACCAGTACCCCCGCGCGGGGGCAGAGGTGCCCTACGGCACCACCGTTTATCTGTATACCGATACCTATGAGGGCAAGCACGCCGAGGTGCCGGACGTGACCGGCAAGAGCGCGGACTTTGCCCGGCAGATGCTGAACGCCGCAGGGTTCAACTGCACAGTCGAAGGCTCCGGCACGGTCCAGAGCCAGAGTGAGGCACCCGGCTCCAGCGTCCAGCAGGGAACCATCGTACATCTGATCTGTGGATAAAGGGGAATGAGAGTATGGAAGCAATTGCAGCAAACATCCTGTTGGAGGGCCTGGCGGTCAACGCGCTGGCCCAGTGCGAGACCCCGGTCACGCTGGTGACCACCGACAGCCGTGAGGTCTGCCCCGGGTGCATCTTTGTGGCGTTCCCGGGCGAAAAATTCGACGGCCATGATTTTGCCGCCAAGGCGCTGGAAAACGGCGCGCTCTGCGTGGTGCTGAACCACCCCGTGGAAGGCGTGCCGGAGGAGAAGAGCGTGATTTGCCCGGACAGCTACCACGCCATGATGGTGCTGGGGGCCAATTATCGCAGCCAGTTCCACCCCAAAGTGGTGGGTGTGACCGGCAGCGTGGGCAAGACCACCACCAAGCAGATGACCTACGCCGCCATTGCAGGCTTTGGCAGTACCATCAAGACCGAGGGCAACCAGAACAATGAGCTGGGCCTGCCCCGCACCATGTTCCGCATCGGCAAAGAGACCCAGTACGCCGTGGTGGAGATGGGAATGAGCCACGCCGGGGAGATCGAGCGCCTGAGCAAGTGCGCCCGCCCGGATGTAGGCATCATCACCTGCATCGGTGTGTCCCACATCGGCAATCTGGGCAGTCAGGAGAACATCTGCAAGGCAAAGCTGGAGATCTGCGCCGGTCTGCCGGAGGGTGCTCCGCTGGTGCTGAACGGGGACGACCCCTTCCTGCGCAAGGCCGTTCTGCCCGACCATGTCCGCCCGGTCTGGTTCAGCCTGGGCGATGAGAACGCTGATGTCTGTGCCCTGTCCATCCAGCAGGATGAAAAGGGCATGAGCTTTGTGCTGGAGGATCACGAGGAGGGGACTTTCCTCGTAAAGATCCCCGCCATGGGCCGGCATAATGTGGCCAACGCACTGGCTGCCTACTGCGCCGCCACCCGTCTGGGGCTGAATGCCCGCCGGGTCATTGCCGGTCTGGCTGACTTTGAGCAGACCGGAATGCGCCAGAAGGTGGTGCACGTCAGAGGCGTGGATGTCATTGAGGATTGCTACAATGCCAACCCCGACAGCATGAAGGCCGCGCTGGCCATGTTTAGGGAATATCCCTGCAAGCGCCGCTTTGCCCTGCTGGGCGATATGCTGGAGCTGGGTGATATCAGCCGCGCCGCCCACGAGGAGGTGGGCCGTCAGGCCGTGGAGAACAAGGTGGACTACCTCGTCACCTATGGCGAGCAGGCCAAGCGCATTGCCGTGGTGGCTGCTGCCAAGGGGCTGCCCACCCTCCATGCCGACACCTACGCTCAGGCCGCCGAGGCCCTGCTGAACAAAATGCAGCCCGGCGATGCCCTGCTGGTCAAGGCCAGCCGCGGCATGGCACTGGAAAAAGTGCTGGAGATCTTTTACAAGGAGTAACATCGAGCTATGATTCGTTTCGCCTTGATCGCCGCCTCAACGCTGGGGTTCTTCCTCACGGCGGCGCTCGGGAATCTGATGGTGCCGCTGCTGCGGGCGTTCCAGGGACGCTGGGATGAGCCCAAGGCCCGGCAGGCACCATCACCCAAGCAGGAAGCACCGGATGCCGAGCCGGAGCGCCCGCCGCAGGCCCCCACCATGGGCGGGCTCTGCCTGATGGTGGGGGTGCTGGCTGCTGTGGGCGTGGGCTGGACAGCCGCCTGTGTGGCTCAGCCTGAACTGCTGGGGGCTGAGAGCCTGTTCTCGGTCCGGCTGCTCACAGCGCTGCTGGGAGCTTTGCTCTTTGGCGGTGTGGGCCTGCTGGAGGATCTGGCCCGCATCCGCAACCGTTCCGTGCTGGGCCTGCGGCGGTACACCCGCCTTGGGCTGGAAGCCGCTGCCGGTGCCGTGGTGCTGGTGCTGCTGGGAGCCAAAGGCTGCCTTGCAGCCGGGATCACCCTGCCGGGTGTGGGCTATATCGATCTGGGCATTGCCGCCCCGCTGCTGTGGGAAGGACTGCTGGTCGCACTGGCCGAGTGCGCCCGCATTGCCGATGGCATGGACGGCATCGTCTGCGGCACGTCCTTTGCGGCCATGCTGGGCCTGATGGGGGTGATGACCCTGCTGGGCTGGTTCCCGCTGGGCGTTCTGCCCGCCGCGCTGGCCGGTTCCCTGATGGCATTCCTGCTCTGGAACTTCCCGCCCGCAAAGCTGCGGCTGGGCAGCGTGGGCAGCCTGTTTCTGGCCGGGATGCTGGGGTGCGTGCCCCTGTGCATCGGCTGGCCTGACCTCACCCTGCCGCTGGCCCTGCCCTTCTGGCTGGAGGGCGGCATGGTGGCCCTGCAGATCCTGGTCTGCAAGGCCAGCCGGGGCCGCAGGCAGCTGTTCCGCTCGGCACCGCTCCACCGCTGGCTGGAGCTGCGGGGCCAGAGCGCGGAACAGATCTTTTATACCTTTTGTGTCATTGCCATGCTGGGCGTGGCGCTGACCGTTCAGCTGGCAAAAATCAGTTAAGGAGGGGTGCAGTTTGGCAACACTCCGCAGAAAAAAAGCAGAGCCGTTTTCCGTCTTTCAGCGGGACCCCGGCCCCTGGCCGCCCATCCTGCTCAACTGGATGGCGACCCTGGCCATCATCATGGTGTTCGGGCTGGTCATGCTGTTCAGTGCAAGCTATACCACGGGCTATCTCCGCTTTGGGGACAGCTTCCATTACATCAAATCCCAGCTGCTCTGCACGGTGCTGGGCCTGGGCATGATGTTCTTGTTCTCCTATTTTGACCACCGTTTCCTGCGCAGAATGGTCAAGCTGGGCTATATCGTCTGCCTGATCCTGCTGGTGCTGGTGCTGTTCAGCAGCCCCATCAACGGCTGCCGCCGGTGGATCAGCTTTGGCGGCCTGACCTTACAGGCCTCCGAGGTGGCAAAGTTTGAGATGATCCTGCTCACGGCAGACATTGCCGCCAGGACCCCGCAGATCAAATTCGGCGAGGTGCCCCTGCGCAAGTGGGTCCACCACAGCATCGTGGTGGAGCTCATCCGGCCCATCCTGTGGCTGATGCCTGTTCTGATCCTGCTGGTGCTGGAGCCCCACATGTCGGGCATCCTGCTGACCACGGCCATCGTGGGCACCATCCTGCTGCTGGGCGGCAGCGGCGGCATCATTACCTGGGGCTGTGCCGGTGCCGCGCTGTTCCTGCTGGAGACTTTGCTGAAACACGTGGACTCCATCGACTACCTGCAGAGCCGTCTGGACGGCTGGACGCAGGATCTTGACCGGATGACCAGCCAGACCAAGCAGAGCCTGTACGCCATCGGCTCGGGCGGTGCCACGGGGCTGGGCCTTGGCAACAGCATCGAAAAGCAGCTCTGGCTGCCGGAGAGCACCAACGACTTTATCTTCAGTGTCGTGTGCGAGGAACTGGGCTTCGTCGGCGCGGTGATTGTCATCGTGCTGTTCGTCCTCTTTCTGGTGCAGGGCTTCTGGATCGCCTTCCATGCCGAAAACCGGTTCTGCACGCTGGTGGGCATCGGCATCATGGCGCAGATCGCCTGGCAGGTGTTCTGCAACATCGCCGTTGTCACGAACACCCTGCCCAACACCGGCATTTCGCTGCCCTTCTTCTCCTCCGGCGGCACCAGTCTGATCCTGCTGCTGGCCGAGATGGGCGTTATGGTCAATATCGGACGCAACGGCGAACGGGCCCGTCTGGAACGGGAGGAAGCCCACGCTGAGCGGGAGCGCCAGCGCAAGGCAAAGACCATTGTGCTGGATACCGCGCGCAGAGCGCAGACAGAACAGTAAGGAGGAACCAAGATGCGTGTACTCATTGCAGCCGGCGGCACTGCCGGCCATATCAACCCGGCTCTGGCCATTGCGGGAGCCATCAAAAAGGCCGACCCCACCGCCGAGATCCATTTTGCGGGCCGGAAGGAGGGCATGGAGTACCGTCTGGTCACACAGGCGGGCTATCCCTTCCATCACATCGAGATCACCGGCTTTCAGCGGAAGCTGAGCCTGAACAATATCAAGCGGAACATCATTACCCTGTGGAATCTGGCACTCTCCGGCCCCAAGGCCAAAAAGATGATGAAGGACATCCAGCCCGACCTGGTCATTGGCTGCGGCGGCTATGTGTCCGGCCCGGTGGTGCGCTGCGCCGCCAGACAGGGCATCAAGACCGCCCTGCATGAGCAGAACGCCTTTCCCGGCGTGACCAACAAGCTGCTGGCCCCGGATGTGGACATCGTGTTCGCCGCTGTGCCTGCCGCCGTGGAAAAGCTGGGCGCACCCGAAAAGACCATCGTGGTGGGCAACCCTGTCCGGCCTGAGGTGTTCACCCAGGCGAAGAACCGGGAAGCCATCCGTGCCGAACTGGGCGCAGGCGACCGCACCGTGATCCTTTCCTTCGGCGGCAGTCTGGGTGCCCGCCGCGTGAACGAGGTGGTGGCCGACCTCTGCGCCTGGGAGCAGAAGAACCACAAGCCCGTCCTCCATCTCCATGCCACCGGTCAGTACGGCGTGCAGCTGTTTCAGGATCTGGAAAAGGAAAAGGGCTTTGCCCCCGGCGAGAGCCTTGTGGTGAAGGAATACATCAACAATATGCCCGAGCTGCTGGCAGCAGCGGACCTTGTCATCAGCCGCGCCGGTGCCCTGACACTGGCCGAGCTGGAGGCTGTGGGCCGTGCCGCTGTGCTCATCCCCAGCCCCAACGTGGCAGAGAACCACCAGTATTACAACGCCATGGAGCTGCAGAAGGCCGGCGCTGCTGTGGTCATTGAGGAAAAAGACCTGACCGGCGAAAAGCTGGTGCAGACCGTTTCCGGGATGCTGGCCCAGCCCGGCAAGCTGGCTGAGATGGGCCGCAATGCCCGGAGCCTGTCGGTGGACGACAGCCTGGACCGCATTGCGGATGCCCTGCTCAAGCTGGTCAAGACCCCGTAACGGAAGGAAAAAACAGAGGAAAGGAGGTGCAGCCGGATGCCGCAGAATGACCGGAACAGCCGGAACCGCAAGCGCCGCCGGGCCTACGATCAGGCCCGGGATGACCGGCGCGGCGGGCAGAGCACCCAGCGCCGCAGCAGCGCGGGTGCAGGCAGTGACCTGGGGTACAGCGGGTACGCAGGATATTCCTCCGGCGGCCACCCCATCACGAACCCCAATTATGACCCCGATGCGCCCCGCCCCAGCCGGTATACGGAGCGCACGGTGAACTACGGATCCTACCCGGACAACAGCATCACCTTTCCCACCGGCGGGCGGAGCAGCCAGAGCGGCGCACAGCGCCCCCGCGGTGGGCAGAACGGCCAGCGGCGCACCTCCGGGGGCAATCAGCGGAACCGCCGCCCGGCCAGCAGCCAGAACCGGAACACCCAGCGCCGCCCGCAGAACGCCCAGAGCCGCAGCGGCCAGCGGATGCGGCCGGTGCAGGGGCAGAACGCCCGGCGTGACCCCGTCCGGCGGGAGGGCAGGAAAAAGCGGAAGCTGACCCGGGCCGCCATCCGGCGGCGCAGGCTCATGCGGCGGCTCACGGCCCTTGTCATGCTGCTCTGCGTCATCGGCGCGGGGGTCTACCTCACCGTGACGATGCTGTTCAAGATCAGCTCCATTCAGGTGCAGACAGCGGACGGTGTGGTGCAGGAGGCCGGCGGCTATACCAGCGACCAGATCCTGCAGGCGCTGGATGTCCATCTGGAAGAGAATATCTTCAGTTTTGACCCCGGCAGCAAGGCCGCCGCGCTGGAAAAAGTGTTCCCCATGCTGGAGGATATCCGGGTGGAGCGGGATTACCCCGGCACTGTGGTGGTGCGGGTAACAGAAGCCCAGCCTGCCTGGGCCATGCAGACCTCCTCCGGCTGGCTGACCCTCTCGGGCGGCCTGAAGATCCTGGAAAAGGATTCTGCCCAGCCTGCCGGTCTGCCCACTCTGTACGGCGGCGAACCGGTCTCTGCCGAGCCCGGCGAACAGCTGACCTTTGCGGCAGAGCCCAAGGCCGACAGCACCCCGGACAGCGCCGCCGACAGCAGCGCCTCCGGCACTGTTGAGGAGGAGGCGGACCAGCGGCTGGAAAGCCTGAACACCCTGCTGGCCGCGCTGGATGCCGCAGGCATGAGCGCCGACGTGACCCGCATCGAGTTTGCGGATGTGGACGAGATGGCCTTCCTCTATCAGGACCGCATCAGCGTCTGGCTGGGCACCCTGAACGAGCTGGAATATAAGCTCAAGCTGGCAAAGCACGTCCTGCTGAATGAGGACGGCAAGGGCTGTGCCGCGACCGACACCGGAAAGCTGGACTTCACCCATATCAGCATGTCCAGCACCCGCAAGTTCACCTTTGCACAGGGTGAGCCGGAGCTGCCCTCCGGCTACATCGTGCCTGAACCGGTGGAGGAAACACCCGCCGAAGAAGGTGTGACCGGTGAAACGGCAGAAGGCACGGCCACAGACGACACTGTCCCGGCAGAGGGCGAAGCCGCTGCAGATGCCGCTGCCGAAACTCCAACGGATACCGCCGCAGCCCCGGCAGGACCCGAAGCCGGACCGACGGCACAGCCGACCCCCGACGAAGGAACGACCCCGGCGGCGGGCGATGCAAATCAACCCCAAACGACCCAATGAGGAGCGTGTAATGTTATGAAGCTGGAACAATTACTGGAAGGCGTGCCCTTTACGCTGGTGCAGGGCAGCCTGGATACCGAAGTGCAGGACATCATCTACGACAGCCGGAAGGCGGCCCCGGGCCTTGCCTTTGTCTGCATCGTGGGCACCCAGCGTGACAGCCACGAGTTTGCCGCGGACTGCGCCGCCAAGGGCGTGAGCGTGCTGGTTATCCAGCACGACATCGACCTTTCTGCCATGCCCGGTGTGACCGTGGTCAAGGTGGAGAGCAGCCGCTATGCCATGGCGCTGATGAGCGGCAACCTCTTTGGCAACCCCTCCCGCCAGATGACCATGATCGGCGTAACCGGTACCAAGGGCAAGACCACCACCACCCACATGATCAAGAGTGTGCTGGAAGCTGCCGGGAAAAAGGTCGGCATGATCGGCACCAACGGCATCTATTTCATGGGCCGTCATCAGGAGACCGCCAACACCACCCCTGAGAGCTACGAGCTGCAAAAGACCTTCCGCCAGTTTCTGGACGCAGGCTGCGATGTGGCCCTGATGGAGGTGTCCAGCCAGGGCCTGATGATGGACCGTGTGGCGGGGGTGCACTATGATATCGGCGTGTTCACCAACCTTTCCCCCGACCACATCGGCCCCGGTGAGCATAAGACCTTTGAGGAGTACCGCAGCTGGAAGGGGCAGCTCTTCCGGCGGTGTGATGTGGGCGTGGTGAACATCGATGACGAGAACACCGAAGCCCTGCTGGAAGGCCACACCTGCAAGCTGGTGACCTATGGCCGCAGTGAAAAGGCCGACTACCGCGCCGAGGGTTGTGAGCTGCTGCGCACCCACGATTTTCTGGGCGTGGCGTTCCACGTCTCCGGCAGAGACAATATGGATGTCAGGGTGAACATGCCCGGCGAGTTCAGCGTCTACAACGCGCTGGCCGCCCTGGCCGTGGGCAAGGTGCTGGGCCTGCCCGATGCCGCCATCCATGAGGGTCTGGGCAAGTGCGTGGTCAAGGGCCGCGTGGAGCTGGTGCCCATCAGCAAAAAGTTTACCATCCTGCTGGACTACGCCCACAACGAGGTCTCCACCGAGAGTCTGCTCACCACCCTGCGGGCCTATCACCCCCACCGGCTGGTGGTGGTGTTCGGCTGCGGCGGCAACCGCTCCAAGCTGCGCCGCTACGGCATGGGCGAGACCTGTGCCAAAATGGCGGATTTCTCCATCCTGACCGAGGACAACAACCGCTTTGAGAAGATCGAGGACATCCTCGCCGATATCCGGGTGGGCATGAACAAGGGCAACCCCGATGCCAAGTTTGTGGAGATTCCCGACCGTCTGGACGCGCTCCACTACGCTGTGGATCACGCCCAGGAGGGCGACCTGATCGCCGTCATCGGCAAGGGCCACGAGACCTACCGCGACCGTGAGGGCGTGAAAACCCCCTTCCTGGAGCGGGAGCTGCTGGAAGAATACGCCCAGCAGATCGGGTTGGAATAAACAAGAAAAACGCGCTGTGTCGTTGGACACGGCGCGCTTTTTGCTTCTGCTTTGGCACGCAGGCCTTCGGCTCAGCAGGATCGAATTTGCAGGCGGCCGGCACTCGCACGGCTACGGCAGCGCTTACGCGCCCCACACCAGCCAGAGATACACATAGCCTGTCAGGACGGCTGCCAGTGTGAACGGGATGCCGATGCGCAGGAAATCACGGGTGCGCACCTGCTCACCCTGCTTGCGCAGGATTCCGATGGCTGCAATGTTGGCCGAAGCGCCAATGGGGGTCAGGTTGCCGCCCAGAGTTGCGCCCGTGAGCAGGCCGAAATAAAACAGCTCAGGCGGGAAGCCTGCACCGCCGTTCATCAGCCCGGCAATGCCCTGCACCACCGGTAGCATGGTGGCCACATAGGGGATGTTGTCGATGAAGGCAGAAAGGCCCACCGAGACGAATACCAGCAGGGTATAGAGCCGGAAGGGATCATCACCGGAGAGGGTGTAGAACAGCTGGGCGGCGGCATCGATGACTCCGGCCTTGCGGATGCCCTCGATCAGGATGAACAGCCCGAACAACAGCAGCAGGGTGTCACAGTCCAGCTCCCGGGCCGCCAGCCGGAACGGTGCGAACGAGCGGCGGCGCAGGCAGGCGCGCAGGATGCCGAACAGGCAGACCCCTGCACAGATCAGACCGCTGCGCAGGCCATAGAGCGCCAGCGGCAGACCGCCCGCAGGCTGGGGCAGGAAGGATGCCGCGATGAGCAGGCCCACCGTCAGCAGCATCAGGGCGGAGGGAACCGTGTCGGTGACCTCGGTCTCCACCGTGGCCGAGATGGGCTGGGTCTCGTGCCGGAAGGTGAACAGCAACACGCCCAGAGAGGCCAGCGCCCCCAGCTCCACCCCGAAGAAGATGCCGGGCCTGCCCTCCATCCAGAAGAAATGGAAGAAGTTCATCCCCGCAAAGCCGCCCAGCAGGATGCTGGTGGTGTCACCCACAAGGGTGGCGGCTCCCTGCAGGTTGGAGGAGACCGCAATGGAGATGAGGACGGGCACGGGGGAGATCTTGAGCTTGCGGGCAATGGCAAGGCCCACAGGGGCCACCATGAGCACCGTGGCAACATTGTCCACAAAGGCGCTGATGACCCCGGCAAAAAGGGCCAGCATACACACGGCCCATTTCACATTGGGCACCCGCACGATGAGCAGCTCGGCCAGCCGGGCAGGCATCCTGCTCTCAATGAAGAGAGAGACCGTGCCCATGGTGCCCGCCATCATCAGCAGGACATTGAAGTCCACAGCCCGGGCGGCATCCATCAGGGTGAAGTCCCACAGGCCCGCCGCGCCCAGAGCCAGAAACAGAGCGGCCCCGCCCAGCGCGGCAAAAGGCCGGTACTGCGGCAGGGCCAGCATCAGAAGATAGGTCAGCAGAAAAATGATCAGTGCAGGAAGCATACGCAGTCCTCAGCTTTCGGGCCTGGCATCGGTGTCCTCGTCGATCATCCGGTATCCCACGCCCAGTTCGTTCAGAATATAGGTGTTGCGGCCAGGCACGCTGCCCAGCTTTTTGCGGATGTTTGCCATGTTGACCTGCAGCTTTTTGGTGCTGCCGCAGTCGGTATCGCCCCAGATGGCCCGCACGATGGCGGCATAGGTCATCACCCGGCCTGCATGTTCCGAGAGGAAGGCCACGATGTTGTATTCGGTCTGGGTCAGCTTGATCTCGGCACCGTCCACAAAGACCTTGCGGCGCTCGTAGTTGATCTCAAGCCCCTGTGCCCGGAATACGCCGCCGGGCATCCCGCCCAGCACGCCGAAGCGGTTGGTGCGCAGGGCGGCGCGCACCCGGGCCAGCAGCTCGCCGGTGCCAAAGGGTTTGGTGATGTAATCGTTGGCTCCCAGATCCAGCGCCTCGATCTTGTCCTGCTCGGTGGTGCGGGCCGAGAGCACGACGATGGGGGTCAGGAACTTCTGCCGCACAAAACGGATGAGCTCCAGTCCGTCCCGGTCAGGCAGGCCCAGATCCAGGATGATGAGATCCGGATTGTGGGAGGTGAACAGGGTCTGGCCCATGGCACAGGTGTTGGCAACAAGGGCCTGATAGCCGTTGGTCTCCAGCAGCGTCTCAATAAAGCTGCAGATGTTGGCCTCATCTTCCACGACCAGAACCTTGAATTTGTTATTGCTCATCTTCGTTTTCCTCCGTCTCGATCGATTCGGTCTCCAGCCAGAAGCGGATGCTGGTGCCCTCGCCCACCTTGCTCTCGGCCTGGATCTCGCCGCCGTGTGCCTTGACGATGGCGGCACAGACCGAAAGGCCGATGCCCATGCCGTGCTTGCCGCTGTCGGCCGCGGCATCGGCGGGCAGCACACCGGTGAACAGGGTGCGCAGGCGCTCCTTCGGAATGCCGCAGCCGTTGTCCGATACCTCAAACACTGCCCGGCTGCCCAGCGTGAACACCCGCAGGGTCAGCTGGGTCATCCCCTCGGCGTGGACGGCGGCATTTTCCAAAAGGTTCGTCAGCACCTGCGAGATCAGCATCGAGTCCATGGGGATCACGATGAAGCTGTCGGGCAGGTAGGTGGTAACGGGCACCTTGGGGTAGCGCTTCTGGAACCGCACCAGCACGGTGTCGATCAGCTCGTCCAGCACGGTGGGGGTCTTTTGCACGGCCACCTGCCCGTCGTCAAAGCGGGTGACGGACAGCAGGTTCTCCACCATCCGGTTCAGCCACTGGGCATCGGAACAGGCTTCGCCAAGAAGTTTTAATTTTTGCTCTTTTTCCAGGCTGTCATAATTTTCAATGACCGTGGAACATGCCCCGTAAATGGAAGTAAGGGGCGTGCGCAGATCGTGGGAGACGGCCCGCAGCAGGGTGGCCCGCATCTTTTCGGTCTCGCTCTCCATCCGCAGCTGTTCCTGCTTTTTGATGCGGGTGGTCAGGGTGCTGGTCATAATGGACACCACCAGCATCGCCATGCCTGAGAACAGGTTTTCCGGCAGAGTGAAGTTGAAGGCAAAGTAAGGGGAGCGGAACGCAAAATTCACGGCCAGCACGCCGATCAGGGAAGCCACCACGCCCCACACATAACCATCCGTATAGATCGAGATCAAAAAAACTGCCAGAACAAACACCATCGATGCAACGCCATCGATCCGGCCGGTGATCTGCTGTGTGCCGGTCACGATGAGAAAGGCGGCGCACAGCACAGCGGCCAGGACCAGCGCGTCGTGCCAGCGGGTCTTCTGCTTCATGGGGATCCCTCCATATCTATTCTACTCCAGATGAAAAGTATACCATACTTTTCCTAAAGATGCAGTAAAGGCTGAAAAAAGAGCGGTTGTTCCGGGGCGAAAAACGCCGGATGGTGCGTAAAAAATGAAGGAGAAACCACAAAAGGCCCCGGAATGCGCTTCCGAGGCCTTTTGTGGTTTTGGGATATTCAGAACTTCTGCCAAGATGCGGAACTCGGCAGAAGGGGGTTGGCGCTTACTGCAGCAGCAGGCTGTCAGCGTTCTGGCCGTCGATGGTCAGGTGGACTTCAGTGCCGTTGTGGGTCAGCAGCAGGGTCTCGCCGCCGTGCTGCAGCAGGGCATCGACCGAGACACGGCTCACCGCGCCGGGGGTGTTGGTGCCGATGGTCTGGAACACGATGGTCTTTACGCCATCCTCAGCCATGGCCTCCAGTGCCTCAAAGGAGCCGGTCAGGCTGGCACCGTCCTGCTTTGTGGTGTAGGTCACGGTGTCGTTCTGACGGGTCTCATCAAACAGCACCTGCGTGCTGGCAAGGTCGATGACGTAGAGCTTGGGGGTGCTCACATCGTCCTTGGGGGTGCTCTGGGTGTCAGCGGGCGTGTCGGGCTGCACAGGGGTGGGGTCCGGAGTAGGTTCCGGAGTAGGTTTCGATTCCAGTTTGGGCAGCACCTCATCGTGCACGGCCTTGCAGCCGGGCACACTGCACTTATAGTAAACGTGGCCCTCATGCTCCAGCGTGGGCTCTACCCGCTCCTTCGTGTCGTCCACCTTCCATGCATGGTTGGTGTCGGTGGCAAGCTCACTGGTGTAGCCGTTGTCTTTCAGCCACTTGGCATTGTGCAGGGTGTCGTACCGTTCGCCGCCGATGATTTTATGCAGATCATACCAGTTATTATAGATTGTTTCGATTTTTTCGCCTTTCTTTTTCGTGGTAGAATTTCGGAACAGGTTCAGAACGACAGAACCGTCTTCGCCAAATTTGGAGCTTCCGTCTGCATTGTACTGGATCTGTTCGTCATCTTTTTTAAGAGTATATCCTTTTCCGATGGTTGCCGCATTGCTGCCGGTGGTATAAGCGTTGATGACAGTATTGCCAGTGCTTGCGTTGATGTTAAGAACAAGATCCGCGTTTGTGTTTCGACCACCGGCACTTTGATTGCCAATAGCAGGAACATCAGAAGTGTAATGGTCGTCCCCTCGATTGATGACATTCAGGGTGCCGCCCAGGATATTGATGGTGGTGGTAAAAGGATAGCTGACACCATCAGGGAGAATAACGTAACCCAGAGAACCGATTGCAGGATGGGAACCGGAACCAACTGCGGTAACATTTGCCTTGTCACAGATGGTAATGTTCGTGTTGAGGTTTTTATAGTTATCAGGATTGTCGCTGGGGTAAAGCCGTCCGCCGCTGCCAATTGCGACGCTATCATTGTGGGCCTCTGCTGCAACGGTGGCATCCCCTGAAATTGTGATATCACCACCGGCGTTTCGTCCGCCGCCAATGCCTGCACCATATTCGGACCAGGCTATAACATTTGCGTGGTCGGTAATGGTAACTTTACCATAACCCTTTGTGTAGTTGCCTCCGTCACCACCGACGCCGATGCCAGCACCGGCGTCGCCGCTTGCAATTACAGTGGCATCTCCTTTGATGGTAATGTCTGTACCATCAGAACTGCCACCGCCGCCAATGCCGGCAGCACGCCTCCCGCTGACCGCTGTGATTTTGCCGCCAGTGACTGTGATATGAGAGGTGTCCTGGCATTCTCCACCACCAATACCGGCACCGTATTCTCCACCCTTTGCAAGGAGACTGCCCTTGCTGCCGTCCGCAGCTTTGTTGTCGTCTTTAATGGTAAGTGTACCCGTTCCGTCACTGTCGTTTTTCTCAAGACCGGCGTGCTTTTCACCACCCTTCAGGATGTTGTCTCCGTCCAGTTCAATTTCCGTGTCGCCTTTGCCCTTTACCGTGAGAGCCGCTTTGTGGTTTTCATAGCCATCATTACTGCGGTCAATATTCACATTGTCCAGCACAAACGAAAAAACCTGCTCGGCCTTCTTGGCAAAGTTGTTGACAATGGTGATGACATTATCGGTCGGCTCTGCGGAGGTGCTGGTGCTGCTGTTGTCAGCCTGTGCTGCGGGGGCAGAGGGAACGGTCGGCTCATCTTCCTCCTCCTGCTGCTCTTCCTTCTCCTGCTTTTCCTCCTCCTGCTCTGCGGAAGGCTCCTGTGTGGGCTTGGGAGCTTCTGCCTTTGCCTTGACAGGCTCCGGGGTCACGTTCTCTTCGGTTTTCTCTTCGGTGAGCTCCTGCTGCGGGGTGTCCTCTTTGCGCTCCTCGGTGGGTGTGGTTACCGGCTTCGGTGCAGTGTCCCCGGCGGTATTCTCACTCTTGGGCGCTTCCGTCTCGTTCACTGCGGGGGCGTTGCTCCCGTCTGCTTCCTGCGTGGCGGGGGAAGCATCGGCTTTGGTGCGGTCGTCATCCTTTCCGCCGCGGGTTCCGCCCCGGATGACGACGCTGTCAAGGCCGTCTTTGTAGGTCACGCCGCCTTGTTCGACGGTGACTACACCGGCATCGCTGACCTTAACATCCACACTGCCCTCATTGATGTAGTAGGTGGCCGCGAATGCGGGGGCCGCAATGGATGTCACAATGGACAACATCGCTGCTGTAGAAAGCACCCGCAATGCAAGATTCTTCGCTCTCATAAACAGTCCTCCCAAAAATTACACGGTGTCGATCCATGACAGAAAATGTCATAAAAAAATCGCAGCTTCAATATAGTTCGGGGGGGAGGTCAAGAGAAAAATTGTGATTTTGTGCAGAGTGGCGAACAATTTTGTCAAAAATAACAAGAAAAATTTTCAGAAAACGAGACCGTTCTCGCAAAAACCGGGAGCGTTACCGGAACCGGTACCAGATATACGGAACAGAACAGGGCGGCGGCACGGGAGAGGAAAAGGCACTGCACCGGCACAGAAAAGTGTGCGCAGAGCATCCCGGAATGCCCAAACCCATGGATTCTTTTCCGGTTTTATGCTATTATAAAAAGTAAGAGCAAGGAGAGAGCGCTCTCAGGGATAAGAGAAAACGTAACGTTGCAATAGAAGGAGAAGAGGATTATGGGAAAATATTTTGGCACCGACGGCTTCCGTGGCGAGGCCGGTGTGAATCTGACCGCCGACCACGCCTACAAGGTAGGCCGTTTTCTGGGCTGGTATTATAATGCACTGCGGGAGCGCAGCGGCAACAACGAGCCTGCCCGCATCGTCATTGGCAAGGATACCCGCCGCTCCAGCT
>NZ_JAFREJ010000018.1:0-48218 GCF_017377545.1 Faecalibacterium sp. Marseille-Q4164
GTGCCCAAGATAGTTCGCTGGAAACGGCGCGTGAAAATAGGTAGTCGCCGACTTAAGTAAAGCTCTGAGATGAAAGTCTCAGGGCTTTTTTGTTGTGTATTACCAAAATGCGAAGATACAGTTTGTTCAAACCGCGCATAGCGTACTGCTTGACAAACTGACTACTATGTAATACAATGTAGATAGGCTACAACGCATTGCATAGTAGATAGAAAGGAGGAAGCGGATTGGAAAATAATGCACAGCTGCTAAAGGGTGTATTGGAATATTGCGTGCTGCGGCTGATTGAAAAAGAACCAACCTATGGCTATGAAATAGTGATGCAGTTAAAACAGGTCGGTTTTGCAGAGATCAGCGAAAGCACGCTGTATCCGCTGCTTTTACGCCTGGAGCAGCAGGAGAAGGTGACAGTGGAGCGGCGACCTTCTCCCAAGGGACCAAGCCGGAAGTACTATGTGATCACCGAAAGGGGGACGGATTCTCTTTTGGATTTTCAACAGGAATGGAACCGCCTGTGCGGTTTGGTAGAAAAGATTTTTCGGGAGGATAGAAGATGAATAACTATTTCACCTTGCGAAGAGCGAACCGTCTGCGCGTAAAACTGCTCAACAGCAAAAGCCAGGAGCAAATCAGAGAGGTTATTCGATATCTGCGGCGTACCAGTTGGGATGAGTGCGGCGTAGAGCTGATATACAGTGACCTGATCGATATGGCGGTGCAGGCCAATGAGAATGAGCAGGAACTGTTCAACGTGATTGAGGATGCAAAAACCTTTGCTGAGGAGGTTAAGTCAAGCCTTAAAACTTTGAGGACTGGAGATTATTTCTGGTTTGTGGCACCACTGTATTTCTTCTTTGGCTGGGGGATAGGGGGGCTGCTGCTGTATCCGGTGGTTCCGGACTGGGTGTTTGAACTCTCACTTGGGTATTTGGTGCAGCTTGTGGTCTGCATAACTGCTTTTTGCTGGCTGTTCCGGAAGATGATGGAGCAGGCGGGGTTTCCGCCAAGCAAGCATCGTCTGAAATACTGCGGCTGGCTGGTGCTTTATATTGCAGTGCTGTATGCAACAGGTGCATTTTTTACACGGATCGCTGGAGCTTTTGTTTTGCTGCGCCTGCCGATTTTGCCTTATGCCCTTTTTAGCCTCCTGCTGGGTGCGGGGTTGTATGGCATAAAATTTTGGAAGTATGGCAAAGATGAACGCTTGAGAGAACGTATCTGAATCCTCCTTATGATGTACGTCTGCCGGGCCGTGGAAAACGAGTTCATCCCTGACCTGAACAAAGTAAAGAAGCGCTTCATCCTCTCCCGGATGAGGCGCTTCTTTTCTCATAGATGATGGGTGCTTACTGCCCTCCGTGGCGGCGGGCCTCGGCGGCAAGCTCCTGCTGCAGCGCGGCCTTGCGATGGTCGAGCAGCAGGTCTTTGTTGTACCGGAAATAGCGGTCACAGCCATTTTCGGTGATGAAGGCATGGGAGGCGGGATTCAAGGTCAGCTCCGTGACGAACACCACCATCTCCTGGCTTTCGGCAAAGGCATTCTCCATAAAGTCAAATGCAGCTTCCAGTGCGG
The DNA here is from genome assembly GCF_017377545.1 of Faecalibacterium sp. Marseille-Q4164. NCBI lineage: Bacteria > Bacillati > Bacillota > Clostridia > Eubacteriales > Oscillospiraceae > Faecalibacterium > Faecalibacterium sp. Marseille-Q4164. The sequence goes on from NZ_JAFREJ010000018.1 coordinate 1,574, forward strand.
CGCTGGCGGCTTCCTGTGCCTGATCCCGGGCCTCTGCAAGGGACTGGAACTGTATGCGCAGGAGATCAAAGGCGGGCTGTGTGCTCACAGCATTGGCACGGCGCAGCTCCGCATCCCAGCTGCGGAGGGCGGCATATACCTGCAGGCGGGTATTCAGCGCGTCATGGCTCAGCAGACCGGCGGCACGCTTGCGCTGGGTCTCGGCATCATAGTCCGTGACCATCTGACCGAACAGGGTAAGCTCCCCATCCGGGATGTCTGCAGGCAGGGTGGAAAAGCCCTGTTTGGCCTCCCTCAGGAAGGCGTAGCAGGCATCGGCAACGGCATCGGCCTGCCGGGAAGCAGTGAACCGGGTGTTCAGACCGGATAGAATCAGACTGACCAGCGAGAGCCGTTCATCAAACGGTGCATTGAGCAGGCGGGCATAAACGGCAGGCTTGACCTGACCGGCCAGGATCTCCTCTACGCCGTAGTCATCACGATACTTATAATAGAGATCAAGATAGGCAGAGAAGTCCTCTGCGATCTTCTGGTGCTGGAGATACTGCCGGATGAGTGCTTCATCTGCCTGCAGGCCCAGCGATTCATAGGTGTCCAGCAGGTTGGACAGATCCTCCCAGCCGCGGGCAGTGACGAACTGTGTGCCGTCCACATCGGCGTTGATCTGGTAGAAATTCTGGGGATGCAGATCGAGGTAGCTCAGGATGGCACTGTGGATGTGGGCTGTGCGGGCGTAATCTTTCCATACCTGCAGGTCGGGCTCAATGTCCATCCGACGGACACGGTCCAGCGTGACGATATCGAAATCGCGGACGGATTTGTTATACTCCGGCGGGTTGCCTGCCGCCACGATGACCCAGCCGGCAGGCACTGCCTGGTTGCCGAAGGTCTTGCACTGCAGGAATTGCAGCATGGTGGGGGCCAGCGTCTCAGAAACGCAGTTGATCTCGTCGATGAAGAGGATGCCCTCTTTCAGGCCGGTGGCTTCCATCTTGGCGTAGACGCTGGAAATGATCTCGCTCATGGTGTATTCGGTCACAGAGACATCCTTGTCGCCGTAATGGCGCTGCCGGATGAAGGGCAGGCCCACGGCGCTCTGGCGGGTGTGGTGGGTGATGGTGTAGGCCACCAGTGCCACGCCGCACTCCCGGGCGGCCTGCTCCATGATCTGGGTCTTGCCGATGCCCGGAGGGCCCATCAGCAGGATGGGGCGCTGCCGGATGGAGGGAATGGCATACTCGCCCAATGCGTCCTTGGCCAGGTAGGCTTTGACAGTGTGTTCAATCTCTTCTTTGGCGCGTTTGATATTCATAAGTTCACATCCTCACGAGTTGTTCAATTCACGGTAAGGGTCGTCCTCTTCGGCCAGCGCGTCGGCCAGTGCCGATGCGGCCCGGGCCGTTGGCCCTGAAAATTCATCCTCATCCAGAACCACCTTCATGGCCCAGGGGGGAACGTTGGCATCATCGAATTTTTCGCCCAGGAACAGGAACGCGGTATCGTAGGCCGGGCGGCGGGCCGGGTAGGTGCCCATGCCATCGGTAAAATAGAGCAGGCCCCGCAGGTTGGAGAACTTCTTCTCGGCGCAGAGCTGGTTCACATATTCAAAGGCAGGCCGGAAATCGGTGCCGCCGCCGCCCCGCAGCTCAAAGTGGTTCATGGCATGGATGAGCTCGTCTTCGTTACGGATGAGCAGATCCTGCCGGATGGCGTTGTCTGCCTGAATGAGATGCAGATTCATCCGGTGGAAGAAGTTCTCCCGCCCTTTCAGCAGGGTATAGGTCTCGGCCAGAAAGGCCCGTACCAGCTCGCCGGAGGTGGAGTAGCTGGTGTCAATGACCAGCGCCAGTTCCTCGATCTTCTTGCTCTCCCGGGTCTCCAGGGGCTCGATCAGGGGCATGTTGCCGTAGACCGACAGGCCGTAGGTGTAGAAGTTCAGGTCGAACTCATCCGGATCGAGGTGGACCTCCTCCCGGGTCACGCAGAACCGCCGCAGGAAATCCTGATAGCTCCGGCGGCTGCGATTGGCGGCCTTGACCTGCTGCTTCAGGGCATCGGCACCGTCACCGGCTTCCTTGTCCCGCAGGTCCAGCTCGGTCTGCATCCGCTCACCGATCTTCTGCCACGTCTTCTGGGGCAGGGGCGTGGGCATCTGCTGGGGCTGCTCGGGGGCATCCTTGGGCCACAGGCGGTGGTCATCGGTGTAGAATTCCCGCTCCAGCTGGCGCAGAATGCCGGGGGTCTGGCCAGCCAGCCACCGGTAAGCCGGGGCAGCGGCCACCACCCTGCCCTCCGCGGCAATGGCGGCGTAGGCGTTCTGGCGCACCCAGGTCAGCGGGCGCTTGACACTGGAACGGTTCAGGCTGTCCAGCACATTCTCCACGGCGATATCGCAGGCCAGATTCCACAGCCGGGCATCCCGCTTGCCCTTGAGCCAGAGATGCCGGAATACGCAGTGGAATACCGTGTGCAGATACAACCGATTGAGATATTTTGGGTTCTCCTGGTAGAGCCGCAGCAGGGCGCTGGGCTGATAATAGAGGTTCACGCCGTCTGTGGCCAGCACGCCGCACCGCTCGTCCGGTACCGGGGCCAGGGCACTGAGCGCCATATCCAGAAAGCGGAAATCAAGGTACAGCCCGCTGCGCACCACAGCCAGAACCTCGCCGCCCATCCGGGCCTGCCACTCCTCGTGGGTCTCAGGGCGTTTGGATGCAAAGGGCTTGCGGGGGTCGAAGAATTTTTCTTTTTCAGAAATCAAAATCATACCTCCGCTTCTTCGGGGCGGAACCCCTCTTTTTGTGCTCTGCGTCGGCCAGCAGTGCAGCAGCAGCTGCGTTGTCTGCCTTGGCGGCAAGCGCCGCGCCCTCAGCAAAGGCAGCAGAATCCAGCACATCCAGCGCCAGCAGATCCTTTATGCTGTCGGTATCCTGTGCCTTCAGCAGGCGCTGGAGCACAAGGCCGGTGTGAGCGGCCAGAAATTCCCGGTAGGAGGCCTTTGCCTTTTCGGCCAGGTTCCATGGCCAGCGCAGGCGGTCGAAGCAGAGCATGGCCGCCACGCCCTGATCCTCGGCGGCGTGGCCGTCCGGGAAGATGGCATCATATTCTGCGGAAAGGACTTTTCCATCCAGAAAACACTGCCTGTAATGATATCCCTGTCCAGAAAAGGTGTGAAGCAGGATGTGGGCGGGGCTTTCCTCTACATCCTCCCAGTAGGCGGGGTACCACAGCCCCGCCCGGGGATGCGCTTCGCCCGGGAGCCAGAACAGTGCCCGCACAGCCTCGGTGATGTTGTTCACAAGGGCGAACAGGCCGGTCTTTTCCTCGGGAGCGGCCCGGACAAGGAGGTCTGCCAGCGCAAAGCAGTTCAGAAACACATCGCTGCCCACGGTCAGATCTCCGGCTCCCACACTGAGCCGCCGCAGCCTGCGGCAGTTGTAAAAGGCGCAGCTGCCGATGACCTGCAGGCTGTCCGGCAGGGTGATCTCCTCCACGAAATTGCCGCACACCGGGTGCAGATCCTCCGGGGCAGCAGGCCCTTCCCCGAAGTCAAGGTCATAGCGGCCGTGCTGTCCGGTCAGGTCACGGCCAAAGGCCTGCACAAGGGTGCAGGTGCCGTCCGGGCCGACTTCATAGCGGCAGAGCGCATCGGCCCCGGGCAGGCTTCTGGGCCTCTCGGAGAAGCAGTAGTCCCCCAGCTCGGTGATGGTCAGCACCCCGCCCTCCGGGCCCGGTACGCTTGCGGGAAGGGCCGCACAGGGCGTGTCGCCGTAAACACGGGTCAGGCGGGCGGTGTTCTTCTGTAACGGGATGATATCGATAAACATAGGGTCTCCTAACAAAAAAACTGCTGCACGGGCAGAGCCGTGCAGCAGTTGGGAGGGATGCGGTTACTGTGCGGCCTGTGAAGAAGCGGTAGAGGCGGCCGCATTGTCGGCAGCTGGAACCGTGCCGGTATTGGCAATATACAGGCTGAGGAACACACCCATGATGAGGGTGGCAACAGCCATCAGGATCGCATTCCGGATCAGATGCTTTTTCATCTGTTTGTACTCCTTTGAAAGGATTTACTTTGCAGGCTTGAAGCTGTCGCGCAGGGTGACCACGCGGTTGTACACGCCGGGGTTCTTGCTGTCCGGGGTGAAGAAGCCGGTGCGGACAAACTGGAACTTCTCGCCGGGCTTGGCATCCTTCAGGCTCTCTTCCAGCTTGCAGCCCTTGCGCACCACAACGCTCTCGGGGTTCAGGTAATCCTTGTAGTCGCTGCCCTCGGGGATGGCGTTCATGTTGGCCTCGGTAAACAGCTTGTCATACAGGCGGACTTCAGCATCCACAGCGTGGTCAGCGCTGACCCAGTGGATGGTGCCCTTGACCTTGCGGCCATCGGCGGGGTTGCCGTTGCCGGTCTCAAGGTCGGCGGTGCAGTGGATGGCGGCGATGCTGCCGTCGGGGTTCTTCTCCACGCTCTTGCACTTGACGATGTAAGCGCCCATCAGACGAACCTCGCCGCCAATGGTCAGACGCTTGAACTTCGGGGGCGGCACCTCGGCAAAGTCCTCACTCTCGATCCACAGCTCGCGGGTAAAGGCGACCTTACGGGTGGAGGCATCGTTGGCTTCGCGGTTGGGGTTGTTGGCCACCTCAAAGAACTCGGTCTTGTCGGCGGGATAGCTGTCCACGACCAGCTTTACAGGGTCCAGCACGGCGATCCGGCGCTGGGCGGTCAGGTCCAGCTCACTGCGGATGCAGGCTTCCAGCTGACGCATGTCGATCAGGTTGTCGGACTTGGAGATGCCGGCCTCCCGCACAAAGGTGAAGATGGAGGTGGGGGTGTAGCCGCGGCGGCGCAGGCCGCACAGGGTCGGCATCCGGGGATCATCCCAGCCGTCCACGATGCCCATTTCCACCAGCTCGCGCAGGTAGCGCTTGCTCATCACGGTGTTGGTCATGTTCAGGCGGGCGAACTCGCGCTGCTTGGGGAACTCGGTGCCAAAGATATTCTCGATGACCCAGTTGTACAGGGGACGATGATTCTCGAACTCCAGGCTGCACATGCTGTGGGTGATGCCCTCAATGGCATCCTGGATGGGATGCGCAAAATCGTACATGGGGTAGATGCACCACTTATTGCCCTGGCGGTGGTGTTCAGCATACTTGATGCGGTAGATGGCCGGGTCGCGCATGTTCATGTTGGGGCTGGCCAGGTCGATCTTGGCACGCAGGGTCTTTTCGCCCTCCTGGAACTCACCGGCACGCATCCGGCGGAACAGGTCCAGATTCTCCTCCGGGGTGCGGTCACGCCACGGAGAGGGACGGCTGGGCTTGCCGGCATCGGCACCACGGTACTCGCGCATCTCGTCACGGGTCAGGTCGTCCACGTAGGCCTTGCCCTCCAGGATGAGCTTCTCGGCGTACTCGTAGCACTTGTCAAAGTAATCGCTGCCATAGAAGATGCCGCCGTTGGGGTCAGCGCCCAGCCAGTGCAGATCCTCAATGATGCTGTTGACATACTCCTCACCCTCGCGGGCGGGGTTGGTGTCGTCCAGGCGCAGGTTGAACTTGCCGCCATACTGGTTTGCGATGGACCAGTTGATGTAGATGGCCTTGGCGCTGCCGATGTGCAGGTAGCCGTTGGGCTCCGGCGGGAAGCGGGTATGGATCTCGCTGATCTTGCCCTCGGCCAGGTCAGCATCGATGATCTCCGTCAAAAAGTTTTTATCTGCCATAGTGGTTTCCCCCTTGGTTTCAGGGCATCGCAGCCCGGAATTACACTTTCTTTCAATACACTTTATAATACACCATTTTTGGCTCTGCTTCAAGGCAAAAATACAAAGTAAGGGTGGTTTTCGGTGCCATGAGCAGATTTCCGCATTCTGCGCACTTGACGAATGCGCAAAAAAAGGGTATAGTATGATAGTATTCAGATTTTACGGGGTGTTGCGCAGTTGGTAGCGCGCCTGCTTTGGGAGCAGGAGGCCGCGAGTTCGAGTCTCGCCACTCCGACCACGAGAAAAGCCACGATAAACCGTTTATAAGCGCGGTTTTGTCGTGGCTTTGTTTCTGTCATTTAGATGATATAATCATTCCCCGCCTGATCGGGTGCGGCGAGGTCGGCCAGAGTGATCTTGCCAAAGTAGTCGGCGATCATGTCGTTCAGGCCCTTCCACATCGTATAGGTTCTGCAGTTGGGCAGCCGCTCGCAGGCGGGAGCACCGGGCACAAGGCAGCTCACGGGGGCAAGGCTGCCCTCGGTCAGCAGCAGGATCTCTGCCACAGTGTACTGGTCGGGGGTGCGGGTCAGCCGGTAGCCGCCGCCCTTGCCGCGCAGACCTTCCAGAAAGCCGTTCTGCACCAGCACCTTCAGGATGTTTTCCAGATATTTTTCCGAGATCTCCTGCCGTTCGGCGACCTCCTTCAGCGGCACATACCGCTCCGCCTGGTGTTCGGCCAGGTCGATCATTACGCGCAGTGCATAACGGCCCTTGGTTGAAACGATCATAGCTTTTCTCCTTATCAACCCCTCAGACGCTTTGCGCCAGCGGCCCAGTCAGGGGCGGCAATGCGCAGGCATGGATGGTGGGGTTGTCCTCTTCTCATTAACAAACCTATTATACAACAGGGTTTGTAACTTTTCAATCGCTTTTTCGTTTTTCCATTGACAAAGGGGGAAAAGAGGACTATAATACCATCAAACCTACAAACTATGTTGGTTTACAGGAAATATGGAATGCGTCAGAATAACATCCCGGGCTCTGCGCCCGCAGAGGGAGGACTTTTACTATGAGCAAGATTTACACTTCCGCAGATCAGCTGATTGGCCACACTCCGCTGCTGGAGCTGACCCATATTGAGAAGGAAGCAGACCTGAAGGCCACCGTTCTGGCCAAGCTGGAATACTTCAACCCCGCCGGCTCTGTCAAGGATCGCATTGCCAAGAAGATGATCGACGATGCCGAGGCCACCGGCAAGCTGAAGCCCGGTTCCGTGATCATTGAGCCTACCTCCGGCAACACCGGCATTGGTCTGGCCGCTGTGGCCGCTGCCAAGGGCTACCGCATCATCATCGTGATGCCCGAGACTATGAGCGTGGAGCGCCGCCAGCTGATGAAGGCTTACGGCGCAGAGCTGGTCCTGAGCGAGGGCGCAAAGGGCATGAAGGGTGCCATTGCCAAGGCGGATGAGCTGGCAAAGGAGATTCCCAACGCCTTTATCCCCGGCCAGTTCGTGAACCCTGCCAATCCGCAGGCACACATCGAGACCACCGGCCCTGAGATCTGGGAGGACACCGATGGTCAGGTCGATCTCTTTGTGGCTGGCGTTGGCACCGGCGGCACCGTTACCGGCGTGGGCAAGTACCTCAAGAGCAAGAACCCCAATGTCAAGGTCGTAGCTGTGGAGCCTGCCTCCTCTCCTGTGCTGAGCAAGGGCGTTGCAGGTGCGCACAAGATCCAGGGCATCGGCGCGGGCTTTGTGCCGGATGTGCTGGATACCAAGGTCTACGATGAGATCATCACCGTGACCAATGAGGATGCCTTTGCGACCGGCCGCTTGATCGGCCACAAGGAAGGCGTTCTGGTGGGGATCTCTTCCGGTGCAGCGGTCTGGGCTGCGCTGGAGCTGGCAAAGCGCCCCGAGAACGCAGGCAAGAAGATCGTTGCTCTGCTGCCCGATACCGGCGACCGTTACCTGTCCACCCCGCTGTTTGCCGAATAAGCTGTAACCCCACAAGCCGCTGCGCAGAAATTTTTGCGCAGCGGCTTTTTTTGTGCTACAATAAACCCATCAATTCCAAGGAGAACTCTGTTATGAACTACTACGCCGCCCCGATGGAGGGGCTGACAGACCGCATCTGGCGGCAGGCCCACCAGCGCTGGTTCGGTGCACCGGAGGCCCCGGTGCGGTACTATGCGCCGTTTCTCTCGCCGCCGGAGAACCGGGTGCTCATCAAAAAGAAGATGGCTGAGCTGGAACCGGCGGCCAACCCGGGGGTGCAGGTCATCCCGCAGCTGCTGGCAAAGGACGGCGAACTTGCGGCCTGGATGATCGGGGAACTGCGCCGGATGGGCTATACCGAGGTCAACCTGAACTTCGGGTGTCCCTCCGGCACCGTGACAGCCAAGGGCAAGGGTTCCGGAATGCTCCGGGACCCGCAGAAGCTGGATGCCTTTCTGGACGCTGTTTTTTCGCAGGCAGGTGGGTCGGTGTCGGTCAAGACCCGGTTGGGCGTGGCCCGGGCGGAGGAGTTCGGGGAGATCCTGGACGTTTACAACAAATACCCCCTCTGCGAGCTGACCATCCATCCCCGGGTGATGAAACAGCTCTACCGCGGCCAGGCCGACCGGGAAGCCTTTGCTGCCTACCTGCCCGCCTGCACTGCTCCGGTCTGCTACAACGGCGATGTGACCACCGTGGATGACCTGCGGGCACTGGAAGCGGCATTCCCGGAACTGTCTGGCATCATGGTGGGCAGGGGCCTCATCGCAGACCCTGCCCTTCTGCGCAAGGCTGTGGGCGGCCCTGCCGCTTCCCGGGAAGAACTGCGCGGCTACCATGATGAACTCTATCACGGCTACACCGAAGCCTTTGGGATGGCCAGCTGTGCCGTGAGCCGGATGAAAGCCCACTGGTTCTATCTCATCCACCTTTTCGATGGGGCCGACGCACTGGAAAAGCCCCTGCGCAAGGCCCGGGAAGGCTGGGAGTATGAGACGGTGGTGAACCAGATCTTTGCCTGCTGGCCAAAATAAAAGCCCGCCGCCTCCTGCGAGGCAGCGGACTTGTGTAAGCGCGGCTCAGACGTTCAGGTAGCTGCGGAGCATGGCCTGCAGCAGATCGTCACGGTCAACTTTGCGGATGAGGGAGCGGGCTCCCTTGTATGTGGTGATATAGGTGGGATCTTCGGACAGGATATAGCCCACCAGCTGATTGACCGGATTGTAGCCCTTTTCCTTTAATGCATCGTACACCTGCTGTACGATCTCGTGAATCTCGTAGTCCTTTTTGTCGTGGATCGAAAAAATAGCAGTCGCGTCGCCCACGCAATGCACCCCCTTCGGTATCCCTCTCGCATTCCGTTCCGAGAGGTCATTGGAACTTATAGCCCATTGTACACGAAATGAACGCTGACTTCAAGATTCCAAGCTGGAATTTGCACACTTTGCCTAAAAATTTTTGAAAATTTGAGTAAAAAGAACGGAGCGAATTTTCCCGTTCAGGAGGTTTTTCATGGTCTACGGAATCGGCTGCGACCTGTGCAGCATTGCGCGGATGGAAAAGAGCCTGCTGGGTCCCCATGGCGCGGTCTTTGCACGCCGGGTGTTCGGCCCGGCGGAGCAGGCGGCACTGGGCCTGCCTCTGGCAGAAGAAGAGGGCACGGCCCGCCGCACCGCCCATACCGTGGCCAGCGCGGCGGCGGACTTTGCGGCCAAGGAGGCTTTCCTCAAGGCGGCGGGCACCGGTCTGCGGGAGCCCTTCTCCCTCTGCGAGATCGAAGCCGTCCGCCTGCCCGGCGGGGCACCGGCCTATCGCTTTTCCGGCCGGAGCGCCCAGTGGGTGGAAGCACGCCGCCTGCGGGCACATCTCTCCCTGAGCCATGAAGACGGCATGGCCATGGCGTACTGCATCCTGGAAACGGAAACCTGAACTTCCCGTCTGCATACAATGGAATAAGCCCGCGCGTGCATAGCGGCCCTGCAGTCGGCTCATACTAAAGGCAGAGCGACTGAGGATGCGCAAAACGCACCACATAGCGGGCGCATCCTCCAAGATCAGGGAGGGAAGATTCCATGGAGGTACACAGAGGAGAAGTTTTTTACGCCGATCTTTCGCCGGTGGTGGGCTCGGAACAGGGCGGCATTCGGCCGGTGCTCATCGTCCAGAACGAGATCGGCAACCGGCACAGCCCCACCGTGATTGCAGCGGCCATTACATCCCGGCTGGACAAAGCCCGCCTGCCCACCCATATCAACATCCGGGCGGCAGATACCGGCCTTGCCAAGGACAGTGTGGTGCTGCTGGAACAGATCCGCACACTGGATAAGCACCGCCTGCGCGAGCGGGCCGGGCAGATCACGCCTGAGGATCAGCGCCGGGTGAATCAGGCACTGGATGTCAGCCTTGGGCTGGACAGCTACTGACAAAAAAATGAGACTGCCAAGGCCTGGCAGTCTCATTTTTTTGATGATTCCGGTTATTTTACGCTGTCCTGCGCGTCGTGGAGCAGGGCATATTCGCGGATCTTTTCCAGCGTCTGCTCGCTCAGGATATGCTCTGCCTTGCAGGCATCCTCGGCGGCGACCTCCTCGTCCACGCCCAGCTGCACAAAGAAGTGGGTCAGCAGGCGGTGGCGGCTGTAAATGCGCTCTGCGATCTCGCGGCCCGGTTCCAGCAGGGTCAGGTTGCCCTCACCGTCCACCGCGATATAGCCGTTCTCCCGCAGCTTCTTCATGGCAATGCTCACGCTTGCCTTGGTATAGCCCAGCTCATTGACCACGTCGATGGAACGGACACGGCCCATTCTCTGGTTGAGCATCAGGATCGTTTCAAGATAATCTTCTGCGGATTGGTGGATCTGCATGGTATCGGCCTCCTGCCTTCTTGATTCCCGGCCCGGGGCTGAAAACGCACGTCGGTTCGGTTTGTTATAGAATACCACATTCTCCCGGGGGATGCAAGCAATCCCTGAAAGTTTGTTAAAACAAACCAACTGAAACATGAAAAATCTGTGGGTTTGTGCGCAGGAACCACCGGTCAGCAGGCGGGGGGAAGGGGAAGAGGAAGGTAAAAGGAAGGTTTTTTGTGTGAAACTCACAGTCTCCAACGTGTTTTTGAACAACAGCTGTGCAAGCCGCAGAAAATGGCTCCAAGACAGAAATTAGGTGTGTCGAAATCTGTTTTTTGTGATAAAATAAAAACAGATATGCGCTTTCAGCATCTGATTTCATCGTCAAGACAACAGGAACATTGAAGGAGTTGTAAGTATGTCCAACGAGATCAATCCGATGGCATTTTTCCAGGAACCCAGCGTGGCAGACCTGCGTCTGCTGGCCTGCCCCGGTGCAGAGGAGCTGACCAAGCTGATCGACCAGCATCTGGTGGAATGGGCAAAGTCCGCAGGCGTGGAGAAGGATAGCTTTATCATCCCCTGCGAGTGCCCCCGCTTCCAGAGCGGTGACGCAAAGGGCCTGGTCAGGGAGTCTGTGCGCGGCGACGATATCTTTATCGTTATCGATCCGGGCAATTACAGCGTTACCTACAACCTGTTCGGTTACGAGAACCACCTCTCCCCGGATGACCACTTTGCCAACCTCAAGCGCCTGATCCAGGCAGTGGCCGGCAAGGCACACCGTGTGTCCGTTATCATGCCCAGCCTGTACGGCGGCCGTCAGCATCGCCGCGTGGTTCGCGAGAGCCTGGACTGCGCTGTGGCCCTGCAGGAGCTGCAGACCATGGGCGTGCGCAACATCATCACCTTTGATGCCCACGATCCCCGCGTTCAGAACGCTGTGCCGCTGCTCAGCTTCGACAATGCAATGCCCACCTATCAGGTGCTCAAGAGCCTGCTGAAGAAGAACCCCGAGATCAGCTTTGATAAGGAGAAGTTCATCGTGGTCAGCCCCGACGAGGGTGCCATGAACCGCAACATGTACTTCTCCAGCGTGCTGGGCTGCAACCTGGGTATGTTCTATAAGCGCCGCGATTACACCCGCGTGGTGAACGGCCGCAACCCCATTGTGGCACACGAGTACCTGGGTGATTCCGTTGAGGGCAAGACTGTCTTTATCGCCGACGATATCATCGCTTCCGGCGAGAGCATGCTGGAGGTTGCAGGCAACCTGAAGGAGCGCGGCGCTGCCCGCATCATTGCCAACGCGACTTTCCCGCTGTTCACCAGCGGCCTGAAGAAGTTCGATCAGGCAGTTGCCGATGGCAAGCTGGACTACGTTGTGGGCACCAACCTGACCTACCGCCAGCCCGAGCTGCTGACCCGCGACTGGTATGTTGACGTGGATGTCTCCAAGTATGCTGCCTACTTCGTGGTGGCACTGAACCACGATATGTCTGTTTCCAGCATCATCGATCCCATCAAGAAGATCGAGGCTCTGCTGGCAAAGCGCGGCTGATCAGAAAAAATGCAATGCAAAAGGAGCTGTACTCCCGCGGGGGTACAGCTCCTTTTTGTATGTACAGCATTTGGCAGAAGCCGGGGCTGCTGTTCCTCAGCGGTTCCGGTAGGCCTCTGGGCCTTCCAGATACAGATCCCCGCCGTGGGCATCCAGGATGACAGTCAGGGGCATGTCCTGCACGGTCAGGCGGCGGACAGCCTCACAGCCGAGGTCGGGCCAGGCGATGACTTCCAGCGTCTGGACACTCTTGGCCATCAGGGCACCGGCACCGCCCAAAGCGGCCAGATAGACTGCACCGTTGCGGACAACGGCCTCCTTGACAGCGGCATCCCGCTTGCCCTTGCCGATCATAATTTTGTTGCCCAGGTCCAGCAGGCGGGGGCTCATGGCATCCATCCGGCCGCTGGTGGTGGGGCCGGCAGAGCCGATGACCTCACCCGGGCGCTCCGGGGTGGGGCCGACGTAGTAGATAGCGCTGCCCTCAAGGTCGAAGGGGAGCGGTTCGCCCCGGTCCAGTGCTTCGATCATCCGCTTGTGGGCCTGATCCCGGGCGGTATACACCACGCCGGAGAGCAATACGGTATCGCCTGCCCTGAGGGGGGCCAGATCCTGGGCGGTGCAGGGGGTGGTCAGTCTGTATTCCATTGCAAAGCCCCTCCTTACAGCTGGGCCGACGCGCGGCGGGTGACATGGCAGGAAACGTTCACGGCCACGGGCAGGCCCGCCACATGGGTGGGCATCTGCTCAATGGCAAGGCCCAGACAGGTGGTCTGGCCGCCAAAGCCCTGCGGGCCGATGCCCAGCTCATTGATGGCGGTCAGCAGCTCCCGCTCCAGACCGGCATAATAGGGATCGGGGTTGGGAACATCCAGCGGGCGGAGCAGTGCCTTTTTGGCCAGATAAGCCACCTTGTCAAAGCTGCCGCCTACGCCGATGCCCAGCACGATGGGCGGGCAGGGGTTGGAACCGGCCAGCTGGACGGTCTCCAGCACGAACTTCCGGAAGCCCTCCACGCCGTCGGCGGGCTTGAGCATCTGGATGCGGCTCATGTTCTCGCTGCCAAAGCCCTTGGGGGCCACGGTGATGGTGCAGCCGTCGCCGTCTGCCAGATGAACGGTGATGGCGGCGGGGGTGTTGTCGCCGGTGTTGCCCCGGCGCAGCGGGTCGGCCACGATGCTCTTGCGCAGGTAGCCGTCGGTGTAGCCGCGGCGCACGCCCTCGTGGATGGCGGCTTCAAAGCTGCCGTCGATATGGACATCGGTGCCCAGCTCCACAAACACGCAGGCCATGCCGGTGTCCTGGCAGATGGGCAGGTCTTTTTCTCTGGCGGCGCTCAGGTTGGACCACAGCAGGTCCAGGGTATTCTTTGCCAGCGGCCAGGGCTCTTCCTGCCGGGCCTTGTCCAGCGCCGCCTGCACATCCTGCGGCAGGCGGGTGTTGGCCTCGATGCAGAGCCGGGCTACGGTATCGGTGATGGCTTGTGCGGAGATGTTCCTCATCTCGTGTTCCTCCCTTTACAGGCGGGCAACGCCGGTCTCGCGGGCAGCCTTTGCCACGGCAGCAGCCACGGCCTCGGCCACACGGGGGTCGAACGCGCCGGGGATAATGTTCTCCTCGCTGCGGTCGGCATCGGTGATCAGGTCAGCGATGGCATAGGCTGCGGCCAGCTTCATCTGATCGTTGATATCGCGGGCGCGGACGCTCAAAGCTCCCTTGAACAGGCCCGGGAAGCAGAGCACATTGTTGACCTGGTTGGGGAAGTCGCTGCGGCCGGTGGCCATCACGCGCACGCCGCCTGCCTTGGCATCGTCCGGCATGATCTCCGGGGTGGGGTTGGCCATGGCAAAGACGATGGCATCCTTGTTCATGGTCTTGCACAGCTCGGTGGTCAGGATGCCGGGGCGGGACACGCCGATGAACACGTCGGCTCCCTCGATGGCTTCCTTCAGGCCGCCCTTGATCTGGCGGGGGTTGGTCACCTCGCCCAGCCAGTTCTTGTGGGCCTCGGCGCTGTTGCAGCCCTTGTACAGTGTGCCGAACTGGTCCACGGCCACGATATCCTTGGCACCGGCGGTCATCAGCATCTTGATGATGGCAGTACCGGCAGCGCCGGGGCCGTTCAGGACGATGTGCACGTCCTCCATCTTTTTGCCCACCACGCGCAGGGCGTTGATGAGGGCAGCGGTCACCACGATGGCGGTGCCGTGCTGGTCATCGTGGAACACGGGGATATCCAGCTCCCGCTCCAGCGTCTCTTCGATCTCAAAGCACTCGGGGCTCTTGATATCCTCCAGATTGATGCCGCCAAAGGTGGGGGCAATGGCCTTGCAGGCTGCGATCACGCTGGCGGCATCGTGGGCATCGATGCAGATGGGGAAGGCATCCACGCCGCCGAACTCCTTGAACAGCACGGCTTTGCCCTCCATCACAGGCAGACCGGCCTCGGGGCCGATGTCACCCAGGCCCAGCACGGCGGTGCCGTTGGAGACAACGGCCACCATGTTGCCCTTGAAGGTGTACTTATAAACATCGTCGGGGTTTTCCTTGATCCTGCGGCAGGGCTCGGCAACGCCGGGGGTGTAGGCGGTAGACAGGTCATCGCGGGTCTTGACCTCCACCTTGCTGGTAATGCCCACCTTGCCGTGGTGGGTCTCGTGCATTTCAAGGGCGGCTTTGTTGTAATCCATGGGGTGTTCCTCCGTTTGTATCGGGCGCTTCCCGCGGAAGGGAGCGGCCGGGGTTTCTCGTATCTCTTTTATTTTAACAGAACCGGGTGGGCATTTCCACCGGAAAAGCCGCTTTTTCGGCCGGTGCCCCGCAAAAGTCGGACAAACCAGGCGCTCTATTTGTGGAATTTCCGCAAAATTCTTTTCTTTTTCACTTTTGCCCTTTATAATAAGGTCTGTACTATGCGACACGAATCTGAACCCGGCGGGATGCCGGTGTTCCAACAGGAGGAACTTTATTTTGAAAAAGATCATCACAAAGGCGGTCTGCCTGCTCTGCGCCGGTGCGCTGGTGCTGGGCGCAGCAGGCTGCTCCAAGTCCGCTGACTCTTCTTCTGCCGCTTCCAGCACAGCCGCCGCTGTTTACGGCAGCGCGGAAGATTACGATTACGAGAACTTCTCCTACAGCAGCGGTCTGGACGAGAACGGCTACTGGGAGGGCGTGAAGGCGCTTGACTATGTCACCCTGCCCGAGAACTTTGCAAGCCTTACCTTCAAGCGTTCTGAGATCGAGCCCACCGAGGAGGAGATCCAGAGCGAGATCGACAGCCTGCTCAGCGACCACGCCACCGAGAAGCAGGTGACGGACCGTGCCGCAGCGGACGGTGATACCGTCAACATCGACTATGCCGGTTCCGTGGATGGCGTTGCGTTCAGCGGCGGCACTTACAGCGGCTACAGCCTGACCCTGGGCAGCGGTACTTTCGTCGATGGCTTTGAGGATCAGATCGTAGGCCACACCCCCGGCGAGACCTTTGATGTCACCGTGACCTTCCCGGAGGGATACAGCGATTCTACCGATTCCGAGGGCAACACCGTTGTCCTGAGCGGCAAAAAGGCTGTGTTCTCCGTTACCCTGAACTATATCAGCGAGAAGGTCCTGCCCGAGCTGACCGATGCGTGGGTGGCCGAGAACTACGGCGAGAGCGATGATGTTCACACCGTGGAGGAGCTGAAAGCGCTCTACCAGAAGATGCTCTACAACACCAACCTGCAGAACGCCATCATGGACGACCTGCTGGCGAACTCCACCTTCAAGGAGCTGCCCAAGGAGGTCACCGATTATCAGGTGAACCAGTGCCTGAACTACTACTACACCATGGCCAACTACTACGGCTACGATCTGGACAGCTTTGTGCAGACCGCCGCTGGCTATGAGAACGCCGATGACCTGCTGGAGGGGATGAGCGACAGCATCACCACCTACTCCAAGGAGGCTCTGCTTTATCAGGCAGTGGCCGAGACACTGGACATCGTGCCCACCCAGGAGCAGATCGATACCTATTCCTCCTACACCGGCACCTATGGTGAGAACTACTGCACCATGGTCGCCCTGATGGATGCCGTCACCGATGCGCTGACGGAAAGCGCAGTGGTGAGCTGAGTGCCCTGCCCCCATATCAAGAGAACTTGTGCCGCTTCGGGTCCGCCGGGGCGGCATTTTTGTCTTGTTTGCAAACAATTTGTGAATTGTTGCCGTACCATCGAAAACCCTATTGACAAAGTGGGGTGTTTGGAGTATAGTTTTAGCAGTCGAACAGATAGAGTGCTAAAAATGAAATGGCAATCAATCTGAAAGACTGCTGAAATAACATTTTCGGTACGAATGGAGGTCGATTCTATGAATACCAATCAATATACGCAGAAAACACTGGAAGCTCTGCAGGCTGCCCAGCAGCTGGCTGTGGAGTACCAGCACAACGCTTTGGAGCCGGAACATCTGCTGCACGCCCTGGCTTCGCAGGAGCAGGGCCTGATCCCGCAGCTTCTGCAGAAGCTGAACGTGGACCCGGGCAGCTTTGCCGCTGCTGTGGCTGAAAAGCTGTCGGCCCTGCCCCGGGTGTCCGGCTCTGGCCGTGACCCGGACAAGGTCTATATCTCGCAGGCAGCGGATAAAGTCCTGAGCGCTGCCGCCCGGGAAGCCAAGGCCATGAAGGACGAATACGTCAGTGTTGAGCATGTGTTCCTGGGCCTGCTGGATGAGCCGACCCAGAACACCACGGAGCTGTTCCGCGCCTTCAACATCAAGAAGGATGCGTTCCTGCAGCAGCTGACTGCCGTGCGCGGCAACCAGCGCGTGACCAACGACAACCCCGAGGATACCTACAACGCTCTGCAGAAATATGGCCAGGATCTGGTCGATCTGGCCCGGAAGCAGAAGCTGGACCCCGTGATCGGCCGTGATCAGGAGATCCGCAATGTGATCCGCATCCTGTCCCGTAAGACCAAGAATAACCCCTGCCTGATCGGTGAGCCCGGCGTTGGCAAGACCGCCATCGCCGAGGGCCTGGCCCAGCGGATCGTGCGCGGCGATGTGCCCGAGAACCTGAAGAACCGCACCGTGTTCAGCCTGGACATGGGTGCGCTGGTGGCCGGTGCAAAGTACCGCGGCGAGTTTGAGGAGCGCCTGAAGAGCGTCCTGAATGAGGTCAAGAAGAGCGAGGGCAAGATCATCCTCTTCATTGATGAGCTGCACACCATCGTGGGTGCGGGCAAGACCGACGGTGCCATGGACGCGGGCAACCTGCTCAAGCCCATGCTGGCCCGGGGCGAGCTGCACTGCATCGGTGCAACCACGCTGGACGAATACCGCCAGTATATCGAAAAAGACCCCGCTCTGGAGCGCCGGTTCCAGCCGGTGCAGGTGGATGAGCCCACAGTGGAGGACACCATCTCCATCCTGCGTGGCCTGAAGGAGCGCTATGAGGTGTTCCACGGCGTGAAGATCAGCGATAATGCGCTGATCGCCGCCGCAACCCTCTCTGACCGCTATATCACCGACCGCTTCCTGCCGGATAAGGCCATCGACCTGGTGGATGAAGCCTGCGCCATGATCAAGACTGAGATGGACAGTATGCCCAGCGAGATGGATGATCTGGCCCACCGCATCACCCAGCTGCAGATCGAGCAGGTCAGCCTGAAAAAGGAGACCGATGCCCTGAGCCAAAGCCGCCTGCATGAGCTGGAAAAGGAACTGGCCGAGCTGCAGGATAAGTTCCGCAGCATGAAGGCAAAGTGGGAAAACGAGAAGAACGCCATTGGCAAGGTGCAGACCCTGCGTGAGCAGATCGAGCAGACCAATGCCGCCATTGAGAAAGCCCAGCGTGAGTATGACCTGAACAAGGCTGCTGAGCTGAAATACGGCAAGCTGCCCGAGCTGCAGAAACAGCTGGAAGCGGAGGAAAAGCTGGCCAACGAGAAGAAGGAGGACAGCCTCCTGCGTGACCGCGTGACCGATGAGGAGATCGCCCGCATTGTGGCCCGCTGGACCGGCATCCCGGTGGAGAAGCTGGTAGAGGGCGAGCGCGAGAAGCTGCTGCATCTGGACGATGTGCTCCACAAGAGAGTCATCGGTCAGGACGAGGCCGTGACCAAGGTGAGCGAGGCCATCCTGCGCAGCCGCGCCGGGATCGCCAACCCCAACCGCCCCATCGGCAGCTTCCTCTTCCTCGGCCCCACCGGTGTGGGCAAGACCGAGCTGGCCAAGGCGCTGGCACAGGCTCTGTTTGACGATGAGCGCAACATGGTGCGTATCGATATGACGGAGTATATGGAGAAGTTCAGCGTCAGCCGCCTGATCGGTGCGCCTCCGGGATACGTGGGTTATGAGGAGGGCGGTCAGCTGACCGAGGCTGTCCGCCGCAAACCCTACAGCGTGGTGCTGTTCGATGAGGTGGAAAAGGCCCACCCCGATGTGTTCAACATCCTGCTGCAGGTGCTGGACGATGGCCGCATCACCGACAGCCAGGGCCGTACCGTGGACTTCAAGAACACGGTGATCATCCTGACCTCGAATCTGGGCAGTGACATCATCCTGAACGATCTGGAGCAGCGCCGGGCACAGGGTTCCAACGAACTCAGCGACGAGGCAAAGCATCAGATCGACCTGCTGCTGAGGAGCAAGTTCCGCCCCGAGTTCCTGAACCGTCTGGACGAGATCGTCTACTACAAGAGCCTGACCAAGGACGAGATGCGCAAGATCGTGGATCTGCAGCTGGCAGACCTGCGTAGCCGCATGGACGAGGGCAAGCATCTGAATCTGGACGTGACCACCGCCGCCAAGGACTACATCATCGATTCTGCCTACGACAGCGTCTATGGTGCCCGCCCCATCAAACGGTTCATCCAGAGCCGGGTGGAGACTTTGATCGCCAAGGCGATCATTCAGGGCCGCTATGCCGAGGGCAGCACCCTGACCGTGGATTACGACGGAAATGCCCTTGTGCTGAAATGATTTTCCACAGTTTTACCAGTTTTGTACCTCTGTGCCGGCTGTAATGCTTGCATGGGGGTGCGGAATATGATATTATAACAAGTAACATTGATGTGCTTTTCATCGCGGAACAGCCACGGTGGAAAGCACATTTTTGTATCCCTAGGAAAGAACTCCTTCCGTCATCGCTGCGCGATGCCACCTCCCTCGGTGAGGGAGGCTGACCGTGCGGCAAGGCTCCCTCTTTGAGGGAGCTGGCTGCGAAGCAGACTGAGGGAGTCCGTTCTTTAATAAAAAACAGAAAGCTGAGTGTGATTTTCCTTTATTATGGACGATGGCAGTATGACGCTCTGGGTAGCGCTGGTGATCCTGGTGGGTTTCTCCGCCTTTTTCTCCGCATCCGAGACCGCATTTTCCTCCCTGAATCAGATCCGCCTGAAAAGCCGCGCCGAGGACGGCGATTCCTCTGCCGCCCGGGTGCTGGCCATGGCGGAGCAATACGATAAGCTGCTTTCCACCATCCTCATCGGCAACAATATCGTGAACATCGCCGCCGCTTCCATCGGCACCATCCTGTTTACCCAGATGCTGGGTGCCGAGCGGGGCGCAACGATGTCTACCATTGTGCTGACGATCATTGTGCTGATCTTTGGCGAAGTGACTCCCAAGAGCCTGGCCAAGGAGATGCCGGAAAAGGTGGCCACGGCAGTCTCGCCCTTCCTTGTGCTCCTGATGGCCCTGATGACCCCGCTGACCTGGCTGTTCACCCAGTGGAAAAAGCTGCTGGGCCACTTTGTCCACAGCGGCGAGGCCGATACCATCACAGAAGGTGAGCTGATGACCATGGTCAGCGAAGCTGAAAACGACGGCGAACTGACCGACCGGGAAAGCGAGCTCATCCGCAGCGCCATCGAGTTCGATGACGTGGAGGTGGAGGAGATCCTGACCCCCCGTGTGGATGTGGTGGCTGTGGAGGATGATATCCCGCTGGAGGAGCTGGCCCAGACCTTTGCGGAGTCCGGTTACTCCCGTCTGCCTGTCTACCACGGTACCATTGATAACATCATTGGTGTGGTACATGAAAAGGATTTCTATATCGCCCGCCTGAAAAAGGCGACCAAGATCGATGATCTGGTGGTGCCCACCCTGTATACTACGGGCTCCACGCAGATCTCCCAGCTGCTGCGCACCCTCCGGGAGCAGCACCACCACCTGGCCGTTGTTGTGGACGAATACGGCGGCACCGAGGGTATCATCACGCTGGAGGATATCCTGGAAGAGCTGGTGGGTGAGATCTGGGATGAGCACGACGAGGTCACTGAGGACTTCCGCAAGCAGTCGGACGGCAGCTGGCTGGTGTCCGGCTCTGCCAGCGTCGATGATCTGTATGAGGAGCTCGACCTGCCGGAGGAAGAGGACATCGATTCCAATACCGTCAACGGTCTGGTGCAGGAAAAGACCTGCCATCTGCCCAAGGTAGGCGACCGCTTTACCCTGGGCGAGTACGATGGTGTTGTTACCCGCACCGCCAAGCGCCGCGTGACGGAGGTGCGCCTGACCCCCGCCGCCCCGGCTGAGGATGCCGAGAAGGACGACGAAAAGGATAAGCGCTTCTCCCGCCTTGCACAGCGCGGGGAGAGCCGCTGACAGGAAGCATAAGATAGAAACAGTGAAACGCCGCCGGGTGGAGCTTTTTGGCTCTGCCCGGCGGCGTTTTCTTGATTCAAGTCCTTGCCCGCGGCCCTGCACTGTGCTAAACTGAATAAAATACAGAACGCAGGAGGACAAGGAACTTGAAACGGATGTCGAAGTTTGCGCGCCGGTGTGCGGCGCTGATGCTGGCGGTGGTGCTGCTCTGCATGGCAGTGCCTGCCGCCTTTGCAGCGGAAGGGAACACCCTGCCCGCCGGTGCCACCACCATGGGCGGTGCCAACACTACTCTGATCCCGGACGAGGAGGAAAACTGCCTGAGCTGGCTCTTCGGCTCCGGCGATACCATCACCATGCCCTACCTGAACGTCAAGGGGCAGGGCCTGCGCCGGAACGTGACCCTGGATCTTGAGGACTGTCTGGTGGGCATCACCTACACCGAGCTGGGCTCCATCGGCAGCTATGTCAGTGACGCGGCGGCACAGCAGGCGTGGAAAGCGCAGGCGGTGGCCATCCACTCCTATCTGGAATACCACAAGAAATACGGCTCTTCGGCCAACGCGCTGGTGTACACCCCCGTGGACCAGATCCCTTCCTCTGCCCGCAGCGCCATCCGCAGGGCAGTCTCTGAGGTCAAGGACGAGGTGCTGACCTGCAACGGCAGCGTCATCGATGCAGTGTGGTCGGCCAGCGCGGGGTACAACACCCAGACCGGCGTGTACGGCACCTGCTCCGGTCTGGATGCCTGGGGCACCGATGTGCCCTATCTGCAGAGCGTGGAAAGCCCCTACGAGGAGCAGTATCACAACCTGATGCGCCGGATCATCGGCAAGGATTACCGCTACATCGAGTATAACGACAGCAAGACCGGCCAGCCCTACGAGAGCGCCGACACCACCCATAAGGATCTGGGCGGCTTTGTCCAGTACAATACCTTTGTCTCGAACGGAAAGAGCTACCGCTACATCGGCCAGTTCGTTTCCTCTCGTTACTGCTTTGATTTCAGCGCGGACGAGAACGGAACCCCCTGCATGAACTACTATGGCTTCGGCCACGGTGTGGGCATGAGCCAGTGCGGCATGGTGGGCTATGCGCAGGAGCAGGGCATGGGCTACCGGGACATCCTGCGCCACTACTATACCGGCGTGTCCTTTGGCACGGTGGGCAGCGGCAGCTCGAACGGAGGCCTGTTCGGCTGGCTGTGGAGCCTGCTGGGGCTGTAATAAATTTTGCACCGGAAAGCGCAGGAAATGCGGAAAAGCGCTTCTCAAACGGGACGAAATCTGGTATACTATTATAGTTTGTAAAAATGCGTCTGGGCGGCGGAATGGCCCAGTGAAGTGGAGAAGTCGGAATGCAGTTGGAGAAAGCAAAGGAAACAAAGCAGGACATGGAGCGCTGCCGCCTGCTGGCACAGCGCATTGCGGAGGAGCTGGCCCCGGCAACAGCTGCGGTGCTGAACGCCGAGACCCCGGCACTGGAAAAGGCCCTGCACCGGGCGGGCGTGGATGCCAACCCCTTTACAGTGGCTGCCCGGCAGGCAGACCTGCTGGTGGTGGAGGACCCCGCCTGGGTGGAGATGCCCGCGCAGCTGCCCGGACAGGTGCTGCTGGTGTTTACCGGCAGCAACGTGGCTGAGGGCTGGGCCGAGGAACTGGCCCGCCGGGGCTACTACCGGGATTTCCGCTGGCGCAGCCGGGGCCGTGCCCAGCAGTCGGCTCTGTACTGCACGGTCCAGCCTGCCACCGCCGAGATGATCGCGGGCTATGAGAAGGAGCTGGATCTCCTGCGCGACCGGATGGTGCGTGCCGAGCGCACCTGCAACGAGGAAGCCGCCCTCATTGAGCGGCTCCGCAGCGATCTTTCCCTGAGCCGCAGCCATGCCAAGAACCTGGAAAAGACCCTGAACGAGGTGACCAGCTCTACCTTCTGGAAGCTGACCTGGCCCATGCGGTATGTTGTCAGCAAGAGCCGCCAGATCTGGCACACCTTCCCGCTTTTCGTCCTGCTGGGTGAGCTGCGCCGGGACGGCATTTCGGGAGTGCGGGAGCACGCCCGCGCCAGGCGGGAGTATGCCGCCCTCTTCCCGGGGAACCTCCTGCGGGCTGACCGCTTTGCCCCGGTGGAGCTGCTGGTCAGGCAGGCGAACGATCAGCCTGCCGGTCCCAAGATCAGCATCGTGGTGCCTCTGTACAACACCCCGCTGGATTTCCTGGACGAGATGCTGGATTCCGTGGTGAACCAGACCTACAAGAACTGGGAGCTTTGCTGCGTGGATGCCGGTAAGGACGAGGCCGTAGGCCAGCATGTGCAGGCCCGTGCGAAGGCCGATGCACGCATCCGGTATCAGAAGCTGGAAAAGAATGAGCTGATCCCTGGCAACACCAACAAGGGTTTTGAGATGGCCACCGGTGAGTATATCGCCCTGCTGGACCACGATGACCTGTTGCATCCCTGTGCCCTGTGGTACGCGGCCAAGGCCATTGCCGAGCAGAAGGCCGACTTTGTCTACACCGACGAGGCAACCTTTGAGGGGAAGCCGGAGCATGTGGTGCTCTACCACTTCAAGCCCGACTTCATGCTGGACAACCTCCGCTCCAATAACTACATCTGCCACCTGACCGTGTTCAGCCGCGCCCTGATGGAGCGGGCCGGCGGCGGCGAGCGGATGGAGTACAACGGCAGCCAGGATTACGAGCTGTTCCTTCGCCTGACGGAGCAGGCTGAGAAGATCGTTCACATTCCCCATGCCCTGTATTACTGGCGCTCCAGCCCCGGCAGCACGGCGGCAGATATCTCCGCCAAGACCTACTGCATCGACGCAGGCATTGCGGCCCTCAAGGCCCACTATGCCCGCTGCGGGATCGCTGTGGACGATGTTGCCCTCATCCCCGGCACCCCGGGCTATTACAAGACTGATTACACCATTGAGCACCCGGGCCGGGTGAGCATCCTCATCCCTACCTGCGACCACATCCGGGATCTGGAGCTCTGCGTGGATTCCATCTATGCCCGCACCACCTACCCGGATTTTGAACTCATCCTCATTGAGAACAACAGCAAGCAGCCCGAGACCTTCCGTGCCTACGAGCGGATGCAGAAGGAACACCCGGACAACCTCAAGGTCGTGACCTGGGAGGGCAAGGGCTTCAATTACAGCGCCCTGAACAACTTTGGCGAGCAGTATGCCACCGGCGAATATCTGCTGCTGCTCAACAACGATACCGAGGTCATCACCCCCAACTGGCTGGAAGAGATGGTCATGTACGCCCAGCAGAAGCGGGTGGGCTGTGTGGGTGCAAAGCTGCTCTACCCCGATGACACCATTCAGCACGCCGGCATCGGCTTTGGCATCGGCGGCGTGGCGGGCCACCTGCACAAGTATTTCCCGGCAGCGTCCGATGGCTACATGGGGCGGCTGAACTATGTGCAGGATGTTTACGGCGATACCGCCGCCTGTCTGCTCATCCGCAGAGAAATCTATGATGAGATGAACGGCCTGGACGAGAGCTATGCCGTGGCCTTCAACGATGTGGATTTCTGTGTCCGTGTGCGGGAGGCGGGCTACACCAACGTGTTTACCCCCTTTGCCCAGCTCTACCACTACGAGAGCAAGAGCCGCGGCACCGAGGACAACCCCGAAAAGCAGAAGCGCTTCCAGGGCGAGGTGCTCCGCTTCCAGGCCCGCTGGGGAGACCTGCTGGCCGCGGGCGATCCCTGCACCAACCCCAACTTTGATATCCAGCGTGAGGACTTCACGCTGAAGATCCTGCCTTTGGAGTGAATTGATGAAACTATCAGCCTGTATTGTTGTATATAACGGCTATGACGAGGCGCTGAAGGCGGCGCAGACGGTGCTGCACTGCACACGCCGCTACCCGGTGACCCTGTATCTGGTGGACAATGCCAGCCCGGACGGCAGCGGCAAAAAGCTGGAGCAGGCCGTGGCGGACGGCCTGCTGGCAGCAGGCCCGGGCCAGCAGGTGGTGGTGCACTGCCGCACCGAGAACGGCGGCTTTGGCACCGGCCACAATATGATCCTGCCCGAGCTGGACAGTGATTTCCATTTTATCCTCAACCCGGATATCCAGCTGACCGCTGATACCCTGAGTGATCTGGCCGACTGGATGGCCGCCCACCCGGATGCCGTGATGGCCCGGCCCTCGCTGGTGTTTCCGGACGGCAAGCCCCAGCAGCTGCCCCTGCGCCGGTGCGCCCTGCGGCCCATGCTCTACCGCCAGCTGCCCCGGCTCAGCTTCTGGAAAGGCCAGAACGACCACTACCTGATGCTGGATGAGGACCTGACCAGACCCATCGAGATCGAGTTCTGCACCGGCAGCTTTTCCGGTGTGCGCACCAGCACCTTCAAGGCGGTGGGCGGCTTTGACGAGAGCTACTTCATGTATGTGGAGGATGCGGACCTCACCCAGAAGATGCGCACCCGGGGCAAGGTGTATCTGGTGCCCCAGTATACCGCCATCCACGCCTGGCACCGCGCTGCCCACCGGGATCTCAAGCCCGCCCTCTGGCAGACGGGAAACCTGCTGAAGTATTTCCATAAGTGGGGCTTCAAGTGGTAAGAAACGCTCTGCCATCGCAATATGCTGCCGCCGTGGGCGGCTGAACGGTTCTGTTTGACGGCCTGTTTCGGAAAAAATTCTGGAACAGGCCGTTTTTTCTTGCTTTTTTTTCGATTTGAGAGTAGAATAAGGTGTAAAACTATCTGATGCCGCCCCGCGCGGCCGGAACTTTTACCCTGTAACTTTGTTGACAGCGGACGCAGCTCCGCTTTGAATATTACGAGGTGAGCGTTTCACCCCGTATAGCTGCACAACTTTTTCAATACAAATAAAGGAGTGCACAAATTATGAAAGGCATTATTCTGGCCGGCGGTGCCGGCACCCGGCTTTATCCGCTGACGATGGTCACCAGCAAACAGCTGCTGCCTGTCTACGATAAGCCCATGATCTACTATCCTCTGTCCACCCTCATGCTGGCGGGCATCCAGGATATCCTGATCATCTCCACCCCCACTGATACGCCGCGCTTTGAGGCGCTGCTGGGCGATGGCAGCCAGTACGGCATCCATCTGCAATATAAGGTCCAGCCCTCTCCCGATGGTCTGGCACAGGCCTTTATTCTGGGCGAAGAGTTCATCGGCGACGACTGCTGCGCCATGATCCTGGGCGACAACATCTTCTACGGCAACGGCTTCTCCAAGATCCTCAAGACTGCCGCCGCCAATGCAGAGACCAAGGGCCGCTGCACCGTGTTCGGCTACTATGTGCAGGACCCCGAGCGTTTCGGCATCGTGGAATTTGACCAGAACGGCAAGGTGCTGAGCGTGGAAGAAAAGCCCGAGTACCCGAAGAGCAATTACGCCATCACCGGCCTGTACTTCTACAACAAGGAAGTGGTCCAGATGGCAAAGCAGGTCAAGCCCTCTGCCCGCGGTGAGCTGGAGATCACGACCCTGAACGATATGTACCTGAAGAAGGACGAGCTGGATGTCCAGCTGCTGGGCCGCGGTTTTGCATGGCTGGATACCGGCACGATGGAGAGCCTGGTGGATGCCGCCGACTTCGTCCGCATGGTCGAGAAGCGTCAGGGTATCAAGATCAGCGCCCCCGAAGAGATCGCCTTCAAGTACGGCTGGATCGACCGCGAGACCCTGCTGGAGAGCGCTTCCCGTTATGGTAAGAGCCCCTACGGCCAGCACCTCAAGAACGTGGCCGATGGAAAACTGAGATATTGATGCAGGAGGGGAATCACCCATGAAAATCATCGTCACCGGCTGCAAGGGCCAGCTTGGCACCGAGATCATCAAGCAGCTGCGGGAGGGCCGCAGCGAGATCGGCCCCATTCCCGAAAAGCTGATGAATGCCACCGTGATCCCGGTGGACCTGCCGGAGCTGGACATCTCCAACTATAAGATGGTGGATGACTTCATCCGCCGCCAGCGCCCGGATGTCATCATCAACTGCGCCGCCTACACCAACGTGGACGGCTGCGAGGTGAACCACGACGCAGCCTTCAAGGCAAACGCTCTGGGCCCCCGCAATCTGGCACAGGCCGCCGAAAAGACCGGTGCCCGCCTGGTGCATGTCTCCACGGACTATGTGTTCTCCGGCCGTGAGAACGGCGGCATTGCACAGGACGAGGCCACCATCCCCGGCCCCATCAGCGCCTACGGCTCCACCAAGCTCATGGGCGAAAAGTATGTGGAGCAGTTCTGCCACCGCCACTTCATCGTCCGCACGGCATGGCTGTACAGCTACTACGGCAAGAACTTCGTCAAGACCATCGTCAACGCCGGCCGGAAATTCGGCAAGCTGGAAGTGGTCAACGACCAGTGCGGCAACCCCACCAACGCGGTTGACCTGGCCCATGAGCTGCTGCAACTCTGCGTGACCCATGAGTACGGCCTGTATCACTGCACCGGTGAGGGCATCTGCTCCTGGTACGATTTTGCTTCCGAGATCATCCGCCTGTCTGGTGTGGATGCCTCTGTGGCCCCCTGCACCAGCGAGGAGTACAAGGCCAAGCACCCCGAAAGTGCCGACCGCCCCAAGTGGAGCGCACTGGACAACCGGATGCTCCGCTGCACCGTGGGCAACGATGTGCGGGACTGGAAAGAGGCCCTGGCCTGCTTCTTCGCCCACTGGGACGGCGAGAATGGGATGAAAACGAATTAAACCTCTCAGTCAATGCTTCGCATTGCCAGGCCCGGGTTGCGGCTCCCAGCATCCATTTCGTGTTGTAAACAACACTTATGTCTTGCTGGCCACGGCCCCAACAGCAACGCCCTTTATCCGCCACTGGCGGCGGTTGTTGCTGTTGCTCCTAGTAAGGGAGCCCTTGGCATAGCGAGAAACAGCTGCGCAAAACCTGAGAATGATAGAAATAAAGGGAAGATAATACTTTATGAAAAAATATCTGATCACCGGCTGCGCCGGTTTTATCGGCTCCAACTTTGTCCACTATATGCTCAAGAAGTACCCCGAGATCCTGCTGGTCAACCTGGATAAGCTGACCTACGCGGGCAATCTGGAGAACCTGAAGGATGTGGAGGGCGACCCCCGCCATGTGTTCGTGCAGGGCGACATCTGCGACAAGGAGCTGGTGGAAAGCCTGTTTGCAAAGTACGATTTCGATTATGTCATCAACTTTGCCGCTGAGAGCCATGTGGACCGTTCCATCAAGAACCCCGAGATCTTTGTCCAGAGCAACGTCATGGGTACCGTGAACCTGCTGCAGCGTGCCAAGGAAGCCTGGTACGATGCCGATGCCAAGACCTGGAAGGAAGGCAAGAAGTACCTGCAGGTCTCCACCGATGAGGTCTACGGCGCTCTGGGTGCCGAGGGCTACTTCATGGAGACCACCCCGCTGTGCCCCCACAGCCCCTACTCCTCCTCCAAGGCCAGCGCTGATATGTTCGTTATGGCATTCCACGATACCTACGGTATGCCCATCAACATTACCCGCTGCTCCAACAACTACGGCCCCTATCAGTTCCCTGAGAAGCTGATCCCCCTGATGATCAACAACGTCAAGCACCACAAGCAGCTGCCTGTCTACGGTGACGGTATGCAGATCCGTGACTGGCTGTACGTTGAGGATCACTGCAAGGCCATCGATATGGTCTGCAACGGCGGCAAGATCGGCGAGGTCTACAATGTGGGCGGCCACAATGAGCGCCCCAACATCTTCATCGTCAAGACCATCATCGCGCAGCTGCACGACCGCCTGAAGGACGACGGCATCAGCGAGGATCTGATCAAGCACGTTGCTGACCGTCTGGGCCACGACCGCCGCTACGGCATCGACCCCACCAAGATCAAGAACGATCTGGGCTGGTACCCCGAGACCCCGTTCGAGAAGGGCATCGTCCTGACCATCGACTGGTATCTCGAGCACGAGGAGTGGATGGAGCACATCACCAGCGGCAACTACCAGAAATACTACGAGGAAATGTACAAGAATAAGTAAGTTCTTGTTCGGTATATTGAAAAAGAGAGAACGTCCATCCGCAGACTGTTCGTAAAACAGTATTCAACAAATGACACGGCAACTGGATGTCAGGATTGGTTACTGTTCACTCCGCTCGGTCTAAAAAGCAAAAAGTCCCATGCCCGCACCGCCAAAGTGCTGGGCATGGGACTTTTTGCGTCTGGGAACGTTACACCTCTATCGAGGTGTAACATACTAGACTTTGTACCAAAGTCGTGTGCCAAAGGAGATTGTGCTCCTTTGGAATTTCCGTCATCATAGAGGAAAGAAACAATCTATTAACTTTCCCATGCAGCAACAATGCTTCTTTCTGGGTTTTGAGGATCAATAGTCACCTCTATAGGTGTTCCCTTGCTCACGAGAGGATTGAACCAAAACCAATGGGACTGTCCATAATAAGTGTCTTTTCCAATCTTATATTGGTACCGGATCACCCAAGGATAAATTACATCTTCATCAGCAAGGTGATAGGTACTCATGTGGAATTTTATGTGAACCCTTTTTACTGCATTAACTTTTCCGGAAACAATCTTTCCGTTTTTCAGCAGGTCTGCTTTGCGGATGTCTGTAATCCATGCTACCCCGATAATTGCGATAGCAATAAGCCACGCAGCTATGAGTGCCCCGATTCCAACTTGCTTATAGGCGATAGAAATCAGAAAAGCAACAAAAATCCCAACAGCACCAAGAATATGGAGCAAATCTTTAGAAAAGAACTTATGGATTTTTTTCATGGAGAGACACTTCCTTTCACGAGGTTTTGTTACACTTGGAATACGGATAAACCGGGAAGAAGATTGCGGTCATACCGGAAAGATTTCTCAGCCCAAGCTGATACCCATGCGTTTTGCCACGGTGAGGAGCTCGCAGCCCTCGGGGATATTGCGGGTCTTACCGGCGATATCCTCCAGACGGTTGGAGATGACGTGGTTGTTCACGAGAGCCACCGTAACGCCGTACTGCTCGATCTCCACCAGCTTGGCGGCGTAGCTGCCGAACTGGGTGGCCAGCACGCGGTCGTAGGCGCTGGGGCTGCCGCCGCGCTGCATGTGGCCCGGGATGCAGACCCGGGTCTCCATGCCGGTCTTTTTCTGGACGGCAGCGGCAATGCGGTTGGTGGCGGTGGTGTAACCGGCCTCGGCGCGCTTGGCGGCCCACTCCTTGCGCTTCAGCTTGGCCTCATCCACGTTCATGGCACCCTCGGCCACGGCGATGATGGAGAAGTTGGAGCCGCGCTTTGCCCGGCGCTCCACGGCCTCGCAGACGCGGTCGATGTCGTAGGGCTGCTCGGGCAGCAGGATGATATCCGCGCCGCCTGCAATGCCGGAGTAGAGGGTCAGCCAGCCGGCCTTGTTGCCCATGATCTCGATGCACATCACGCGGCTGTGGCTGCCGGCGGTGGTGTGGATGCGGTCAATGACCTCGGTGGCAATGTCCACAGCGGTGTGGAAGCCAAAGGTCACATCGGTGCCGTAGATATCATTGTCGATGGTCTTGGGCAGGCCGATGATGTTCAGGCCCTCCTGCGAGAGCAGGTTGGCGGTTTTGTGGGTGCCGTTGCCACCCAGGCAGAGCAGGCAGTCCAGCTTTGCGTCCTTGTAGGTCTTTTTCATGGCCGCGACCTTATCGACCTTGTCATCCTCGACCACGCGCATCAGTTTGAAGGGGGTGCGCTTGGTGCCCAGAATGGTGCCGCCCAGTGTCAGGATGCCGCGGAAGTCATCCTCGCACATCTCCTTGTATTCGCCGTTGATCAGGCCGTGGTAGCCGTTCAGGATGCCCACGATCTCCACATTATCACCCATCCGGGCATACAGTGCCTTTGCCACGCCGCGAATGGTTGCGTTCAGGCCCGGGCAGTCGCCGCCGGAGGTCAGGATGCCAACACGTTTTTTCATCTCACAAATCCCTCGTTTCCTCTTGATCTTTCCCGCCGCAGAGCAGGGGATATCTGGTACTATAAGAGTATTCCCAAAGGGGAAATGTGTCAAGAAAAAATTTTGTAAAAAGAAAAAAGAGACACACCGAAGTATGTCTCTTTTTCGATCGGAGCAGCGGGATTTGAACCCACGGCCTCCTCGTCCCGAACGAGGCGCGCTACCAACTGCGCTATGCCCCGAAAATACCGCAGCCGGAAGGCGACTGCGGTTTTCTGGTTGGGGATGAGAGAATCGAACTCCCACAAGTAGAGTCAGAGTCTACCGCACTACCACTATGCAAATCCCCATCATTCTGTTGTCGTCAGCTTTGAACCTCGCCGCTGACAAGGGATATTATACTATACGGCCCGGGTCTTGTCAACACTTTTTTTGAGATTTTTCGCCTGAGCAGAAAATGCCAAAAACTTTCTCTTTCCGGCAAAGTATGTTAGAATAGAGCCACTAAGATTCAGGAGGATATTTTTATGCTGAAACGTCTGCGCGCAAAGCATCCCATCGGCTTCTGCGTTTTATCCGAGGTGCTGTTTCTGGGCAGCCTGCTGCTGGCATCCTATCTCATTGTGTTTGCACTGGTGCTCTTTGGGGTGGACCTGGAACGGGTGGACTCCTACTTCCTCAGCGCCGTGCAGGAGGCGGTGGGCATGGTGGTGGCGCTGGTTATTCTGGGCCGCACCGGTAAGATGTACCTGCTCCGCCGCCGGGGCAGCGGCTTTTTCAACGGGCTGCTGGTGGGAATGTATCCGCTGGTGCTCATTGGTTACAGCCTGTATACCAAGCTGATGTTCGGGATGCCCGAGGATGGCCAGCTGCAGCCTGCGTTCAGCATCTTCAGCTTCTTTTTGAGCATGGCGCTGGTGGGTGTGGCGGAGGAGTTCCTCTTCCGCGGGGTCATTGCCCAGAGCCTGCTGGAGCGCTTTGGCACCGGCAGGGCGGGGGTCTGGAAAGCCTGCCTGCTGTCGGGCCTGCTGTTTGGCGCGGCCCACCTGACCAATCTGCTGTCCAGCGCTCCCTTCGGTGTGCTGATGCAGTGTGTCTTTGCGGCATCGCTGGGTACGCTGTTCGCAGCCATCTATTTCCGCACCGGCAACCTGTGGGTCACGGTGTTCCTGCACGGGGCCATGGACATTGCCTCTATGCTGGTGGGCGGCCTGTACGGCACGGAGGACGTGGCCGAGAGCATTTCGGGCTATGATGCCAGCATGATGCTCTCGATCTTGATCTATCTTATCCCGACTCTCTTCCTGCTGCGCAAAAAGAAGATCGGCGAGGTGGCGCTCTACTTTGGCCGGGACTGCGCCCCGGCAGCTGCTCCGGCCCCGGAGGAAAACGGGGAACGGCTCCGGTAAGCCCTCTTGCCTTTTGAAACAAAAAGGATTACAATCAGTCAAGGCAAACCGAGAGACAAATACTTCGATTCGGAGGAGAAGATATTATGGCATGTACAACGCTTCTGGTTGGTAAAAACGCATCCTATGACGGCTCCACCATGATCGCCCGCAACGACGATTCCGGTTCCGGCCATTTCACGGCAAAGAAATTCGTGGTGGTCCAGCCAGAGGAGCATCCGGCGGTCTACCGTTCGGTGCTGTCCCATGTGGAGATCCCGCTGC
Source organism: Faecalibacterium sp. Marseille-Q4164 (assembly GCF_017377545.1). NCBI lineage: Bacteria > Bacillati > Bacillota > Clostridia > Eubacteriales > Oscillospiraceae > Faecalibacterium > Faecalibacterium sp. Marseille-Q4164. The sequence continues at coordinate 33,848 of NZ_JAFREJ010000018.1, forward strand.
CCGGTGACCCCATGCGGATGACCGCCATGCCCAACGCCGTGGAGGGCAAGGGAATCTGGGCCGCAGCCGGTGTCAATGCCGCCAATGTCGGCATGACCGCCACCGAGACCATCACCTCCAACCCCCGCGTGCTGGGCGCTGACCCGCTGGTGGTGTACCAGCCTGCCAGGGGGGAGCAGCCCGAGGTGCCCGGCGGCATCGGCGAGGAGGACATCGTCTATCTGGTGCTGCCCTACATCCACACCGCCCGCGAGGGCGTGGAGCGGCTGGGCAAGCTGCTGGAGACCTACGGTACTTACGAGATGAACGGCATCGCGTTCCAGGATGTGAACGAGATCTGGTGGCTGGAGACCATCGGCGGCCATCATTGGATGGCACGCCGTGTGCCCGATGACAGTTATGTGGTGATGCCGAACCAGCTGGGCATTGATGCCTTTGATCTGGACGATGCCTTTGGCGCGCAGGAAAACCATCTCTGCTCGGCTGACCTGAGGGAGTTTATTGCAAAGTATCACCTCGACCTGGCACAGGACGGCGTGTTCGACCCTCGTGCCGCCTTTGGCAGCCACACCGATTCCGACCACGTTTACAACACGCCCCGCGCCTGGTACATGCTGCGCACCCTGAACCCCACCACCTGGGTCTGGGATGGCCCCGATGCCGACTATACCCCCGCTTCCGACGACCTGCCCTGGTGCATGGTGCCTGAGAAGAAGATCACCCCCGAGGACGTGAAGTATGTGCTGTCCAGCCATTATCAGGGCACGCCGTACGATCCGTATGCAAGCTACGGTGCCAGAGAGAACCGGGGCGTTTACCGCTCCATCGGCATCAACCGCAACGACTTTGTGGCGCTGATTCAGCTGCGGCCTGATCTGCCCGCCGACCTGCAGGCAGTGGAGTGGGTGGCCTACGCCTCCAATGCCCTGAACGCCATGGTGCCCTTCTACGCCAATGTGGAGACGACCCCGGCCTATCTGGCCGGCACCACCGGTGAGGTGTCCACCGACAGCTTCTACTGGGTCAGCCGGATGATCGCTGCGATGGCGGATGCTTCCTATGGCAAGTCGGTATTCCATGTCGAGCGCTATGAGCTGGGGGTGCTCTCCGCCTGCCGTGCCCTGCTGAATCAGTATGACGCAAAGCAGCTGGCCGAGACCGACCCCGCCCGCCGCGCTGCCCTGCGCCAGGAGGCCAACGAGGCCCTGGCCGCTGAGGTCAAGGCCCGCGCCGCCGACACGCTGGATAAGGTGCTGTTTGAGCTGAGCAGCAATATGAAAAACGCATATTCCCGTTCGGATATGTGATATTTGAACGATATAATCCATCTGGTAGAAATAAGAATGCCCTGTACCATGCAAAACGGTACAGGGCATTGTTGTTTTGAAAGATAATTTAAGCGGCCAGAGCGGTCTTGATGGCGTTCATCACGGCATCGCTGTTCTCACAGCACACCATGACCACTTCGCCGGTGGGGACAGTGGCCACCTTGGCGGAGGCGGCGATCTGATACTGATCCTCGAGGTAGTGCTCCATCGTCTGCTGCTGGTTCTGGATATAGGCATCCATTGCGTCCGCGACCTCCTGCGTCTTGCCCTCAGCAGGCTTGACGATGGCAACGCCGTAGCTCTGCACCATCATGGCAGAGAGGGAAGCGGCAAGATCGGTGTAGCTGCCCTCGGGCAGGTCCAGCAGGGGGAGCAGCATGTTCTGGATCTCATCGTTCAGGTCCTCCGCCGGATAGCTGGCGCTGTAGCCGTACTGGGCGGTGAACTTGCCGTCCTCTGCCGGGGAGAAGATCATATAATAATCATTGTCCTCGGCTTCCCGGGCATCGTGGATGATCTGGGTGTAGTCTTTTGGGGTGGTATCTTTTTTGCTGCCGCAGCCGGTGAACACCAGCAGGGCACAGCCAAGAGCCAGCAAAGCGGCAAGAATGCGTTTTTTCATGGTCGTAGTTCCTTTCGTCTGACAAAGGCAGGGTGATCGTGATCAGTCTGCCCGCCTTTGGGGGCGTTTATGCAGCCGCTGAACGGCGGCCTTGTATCAGGAATACGGCCCGGAAGGCCGGAAGATTGCACGGCAGTTGTAACGGTTCTGTGAACGGCTTACAGCTGCAGCGCTTCCAGATCACCATGGTTGACCGGAGTAGAAAGGATGATCTGGGTGCTGGTGGTGCCCAGCTTCTGGAACTGCAGGATCAGGTGCTCCAGCTGGGGCATGCTGCCGCAGCTGACCTTGATGAGGAAGGTGTAGGCACCGGTGACATGGTAGCACTGCAGTACCTCCTTGCTGTTCTGCATCAGCTCCACCAGCTCGTCCCGGTGGCTGGGTGTGACGGACAGGCTGATGAGCGCGTCCACATAGACACGGTCTGCCGGGCGGTTCAGCACCACGGTGTAGCCGCTGATGATGCCGTCGGTCTCCAGCTTGTGGATGCGGCTGGAAACAGCCGGGCTGGTCAGTGCCACCTGCTCGGCGATCTCCTTGACGGGCATCCGGGCATTTTTTGCGAGAAGGGAGAGGATCTTGCGGTCTAAATCGTCCATGAGAAAGGTCTCCTTTTATGTTTTTGTTGAATTGTACAAAAATTTTTAAAAGTAAAGTTTTACTGTTGTCGCAATCGCATAAACTGCGGAAAAACTCGCTTTTGTGTTTTCTGTGTTAATTATATAAAGTTTTGATCGAAATGTAAAGTGCTAAATTAAAGCAAATGTCAAAAATTTTGTTTGACAAGAAAAGAAAAAAGCGTATAATACATATCGCAGGGCACGGTAAGCGCCGAGGACTGCGCAAAAACACGTTGTTTCTCAAGTGCCTGCATTTGAATTGCGATTCCCAACTTTATATACTTTCCCACCCCTCTATACACAAAAACCCGCTGCCAGGCGGGTTTTTGTGTTTGTTGGGGATTTTTTTATTTGTTCGAGACGATAGGACGGTGGGGAGTTTCCCAAAGCAAGTGTCCGGAGGGTGGGACCCGACTGCCGTCAGGCAGTTGGGCGGGGGATGGAATGCCCTGCAACGGCAACGACCGCCGCCAGTGGCGGATACAGGGAGTTGCTGTTGGGGCCGCGGCCAGCAAGACGCAAGCAACGCGCAGCGGATGCTGGGAGCCGCAACCCGAATTCGCGTCCGGAGAGCAGATGCTTAAACTAAATATCCTTCAAAACAGTGCAGGTCCTCGGTTTTGACGATGCCCTCCAGATAGAGCCCGTCCTCCCGGTAATCCTCCACCTGCACGCTGCCCCGCTCCCGCATGGGGGCGGCCAGGCCCAGCTTATCATAAGGTAGCAGCACCCGGATGGTGTGCACCCGGTCACTGAGCAGCTCGTCCAGCTTTTTCAGCAGGGCATCCAGACCGTAGCCGGTCTTGGCACTGGTCAACAGGATGTCCGGGTCAAAGTTCAGGGCATTGGGCTTGTCACACTTGTTGTAAACGGTCAGGCGGGGGATGTCGGCACAGTCCAGCCCGTCCAGGACCTCATCGGTAACGGCCAGCTGCTCTTCCCGCTGGTCGTCGCCCGCGTCCGCCACCCGCACGATGACATCAGACCATGCGGCTTCCTCCAGCGTGGATTTGAAGGCCTCCACCAGATTGTGGGGCAGGCGGGAGACAAAGCCGACCGTGTCCACCAGCAGAACGGCCATGCCGCTGGGCAGAACCAGCTTCCGGCTGGTGGGGTCCAGGGTGGCAAACAGCATGTCGGCCTCGGCCACGCTGGGGCCGCACAGGGCATTCATCAGGCTGGATTTGCCCACGTTGGTGTAACCCACAAGGCTGACCACCGGCATCCCGGTCTTGGCCCGGGCCTTGCGGCTCTCGCCCCGGCGCTTTTCCATCTCAGCCAGCTTTTCGGCCAGTGCGTCGATGCGGGCGTGGACGTGGCGGCGGTCCAGCTCCAGCTTGGTCTCACCGGCACCACGGCGGGCACCACCGCCGCCGCCGCCACCGCCGCCCTGGCGGCTCAGGCTCTCGCCCATTCCCTGCAGGCGGGGCAGACGGTAGCGCAGGAGTGCCAGCTCGGTCTGCAGCTTGCCCTCGTTGGTCACGGCGCGGCTGCGGAAGATCTCCAGGATCAGCATGGTGCGGTCAATGACCTCCATGCCGCCCAGCGCCGTGGAGATGTTGCGGATCTGGCTGCCGGTCAGTTCGCCGTCAAACACGGCACACTCGGCACCCAGCTCCGCGGCGGCAGCGGCGGCCTCCTCCAGCTTGCCGCTGCCCAGCACGATGCCGGTCTCGGGGGTCTGCCGCTTCTGGGTCACGGATGCCACAGCCTCCATGTGGTTGGCCTCGCAGAGTGCAGCCAGCTCGTTCAGGCTGCGCTCGCAGTCCCAAAGCCCCTGATCCAGGGCCAGTAAGATGACCTTTGTGGGGGGCGTTTCTACTAAAATGTCATAAAGTTCGCTCAAAATAAACCTCTCAGTTCTTCGTAATGTTCTCTTGTCAATGCGTAGCACCTGCAGGCAACCGGTGTGCCGTCAAATTTATGGTAGACAGAATCGTGGTCGTAGACAAAGCCGGCTTTCTGCTGGACCCGGCCGCTGGCAGGATTTTCAAACGCATGGCAGCAGGCCAGCCAGCTACTATCTGTATTTTTGAACCAGTATTCTACCACTGCTTTTAGCGCTTCGGTGGTAAAGCCTTTGTTCCACCAGGCCTTGCCGATGCAGTAGCCGACCTCCCACACGCCGTTCGTATGGTCGAAACCGGGCCAGGGGTCCCGCTCCGGCTCAGCGGAACTGGATGTGAACACGCCGATGGAGCCAAACACCTGCCTGGTAGATTTTTCCACGATGGCCCACTGGTAGTAATCTCCATTGGGGTAGAGCAGTGCCCATGCGGCCAGCAGTTCCCGGGTCTCGTCCACGTTTTTGTGGGGCTCCCACCGCAGCCAGCGGGTCACGTCCGGGTCGTTGGCCCAGTTGGCGTACATCATAGGGGCATCCTCCGGGGTCAGCGGGCGCAGAAGCAGCCGCTCCGTTTCGATCGTTTGTGTGCCTGCATGGCGCATGATACATCTCTCCTCACATGTAAAAGTTACGCATAGGATAGCACAAAACTGCCCTGCCTGCAAGCTGTGGTACGAAAAAACGCTTGACAAGAGGCGAAACTTTATTAAACTGAAGGAAGAGAGCAACAAAAAAACTCCCCGGAGCCCGGGGAGTGGAAGGTTATTCTGCGCTGAAGTCGGTTTTGAGGATGGAGACCCAGTTGCTTTTACCATAGAGGAACCGGAGAATGTGGACGACCTGAGCGGGTTCCTCGATCTGGTAAAACACGAGATAATTCTGAACAGAAAAGAAGCGAATTTTCCAACCTGCCAACATGGGGTCGGTAACAATGGGAAAGCGCTGTGGAAAGATATCGAGCGAACGAAACTGCTTCCACGCATTGTCGATCAGACGGTCCGCCGCAGAAGGGTTCATAAGCATCCCGTCGATGTAGTCAAAGGCATCGGCAAGATCACGTTTGGTTGCAACGGTGATATCAATAGAATAATTCATCGACGACTCCTGCGATTTTTCAGCTCAGCCATTGCCTCATCCAGAGGGATGGTACGTCCGGCGGCAACATCGTCCAGACCTTCCTGGAGCTTGGAATACAGCTCAAAGCGGCCTGCCAGCTCTTCGTAGGTCTCAATGCTCATCACGGCCAGATCGCCCTTGCCGTTTTTGGTGATGAACACCGGCTCTGCGTAGGTGTGGCAGAAGGTAGAGATATCATTGTAGTTGTTGCGCAGGTCTGCGCTGGAACGAATCTTCGGCATGAAAATACACCTCGCTTTCATAACAAAATTATACCTGAATTTTTTTATATTCGCAAGAGGGAACTGAGGGAAAAGGAGACATTTTATGAAAGACATCCGCGAACTGTTGCAGACCCGCCCCCTGCTTTTTGATGGTGCCATGGGTACTTATTATAAGGCGGCTCCCGGGGTGGAGTGCGAGCAAGCCAACCTGACCGACCCGGCGGGGGTGCTGGCTGTCCACCGGGAGTATCTGGCGGCAGGGGCTGATGCCGTCAAGACGAATACCTTCAGCCTGCCCCGGCTGGCGGCGGCACACGCGCCCGGCTGGGAACAACTGGCGCAGGCAGGCTGGCAGCTGGCTGTGCAGGCCGCAGAGGAGACGGGTGCCGCCGTTTTTGCCGACCTCGGCCCGGCTCCGGATACCGAGGCAGTTCCGGCGGGGCAGGTATATACGGCTGTGGCAAAGCAGTTCGCGGCGCTGGGGGCCAGGAATTTCCTGTTCGAGACCCTGAGCTCCGATGCGGGCCTTCTGGATGCCGTGGGGGCCATCAAGGCGGAAGTGCCGGATGCCTTTGTGCTGGTGTCCTTTGCGGTCCTGCCCGACGGCTACACCCGGGAGGGCATGTACTGCAAAGACCTTGCCCGGCGGATGCAGGAAAGTGGCATCGTGGATGCCGTGGGCCTGAACTGCGTGTCGGCACCCGGTGCCATGCGCACACTGGCAAAGCAGCTGGGGGGCACGCTGCCCCTGTCGGTCATGCCCAACGCGGGTTATCCCGTTGTCACCCGGACGCAGGTGAAGTATCAGGGCAGGCCGGAGTACTTTGCAAGGGAGCTGGGCCGTCTGGCCGCCGAGGGCACGGTTCAGATCCTGGGCGGCTGCTGCGGCACTACCCCTGCCCACATTGCCGCACTGCGGGCGGAGCTGGACAGCCTGCCCGTGGTGGAAAAAACGACTCCGGCAGAAGAGTTTTCCACCGCGAAGGAACAGACGGTGGAAAACGAGGATGCTTTCCTGCGCAAGCTGAACGCAGGGGAAAAGGTCATTGCCATTGAGCTGGATTCTCCCCGCAATGCGGACCTGACCGGCTATCTGGAAGGGGCAAAAAAGCTGCAGGCGGCGGGCGCTGACCTGCTGACCATTGCCGACTGCCCCATTGCACAGGCCCGGATGGATTCCTCTCTGGTGGCCTGCCGGGTCCACCGGGAGCTGGGGCTGTGCACCCTGCCCCACATGACCTGCCGCGACCGCAACCTGAACGCCACCAAGGCCCTGCTGCTGGGCCTGTATGCCGAGGGCGTGCGGGAGGTGCTGGCCATCACCGGTGACCCCATCCCCACGGCAGAGCGGGACGAGGTGAAGAACGTTTACCAGTTCAACTCCCGCAAGCTGGCCCAGTACATCGTCTCGCTGGCAGGGGAAGGCCGGGAGATGCCCGGCCCCATGACCGTGTTCGGTGCCCTGAATCTGAACGCCTGCAACTTTGATGTGGAGCTGCGCCGGGCAAAGGAGAAGCTGGAAAACGGCATGAGCGGCTTTCTGACCCAGCCGGTGCTCTCGGCACAGGCGGTGGAAAACCTGAGAAAGTCCCGGGAGACGCTGGGGGCCGATGCAAAGATCCTGGCCGGTATCATGCCGGTGGTCAGCCAGCGCAACGCCATCTTCATGGAGAACGAGATCAACGGCATCCATGTGGAGGACTGGATCATTGAAAAGTTTGCCGGGCTCGACCGTGCCCAGGGCGAGGAGCTGGGTCTTGCCATCTCGCTGGAAATGGCAAAGGCCGCCCTGCCGTATGCGGACGGCCTCTACCTGATGACCCCCTTCAACCGGGTGGCCCTGATGGAGCGGCTGATCGGCAGATTGAAGCAGGAAGTTCTCGGAGCATATTGACAAAACGCCAAAAAAACGTTATATTCTTTGTATAAATGCAACGAGAAAGAGTGTGCGCGGCAAACCGCCTTGCAGAGAGCCGGGGGCAGGTGAGAGCCCGGCAGGTAAGCGCTGCGCACTGTCGCTTTTGAGCAGGGGCGGTGAAGCCAGTAGCCGCCCTCGGAGCTGCCCCACGTTACCGGGGCATCAAGGGGCACGGGCTGTGTTTGCAGCCGGTGCAATTTGGGTGGTACCGCGGTATGTAGTTTACAGCCGTCCCATGGAACGTTCCGTGGGGCGGCTTTTTTCGTCCCACTCATCACATTTTTGGGAGGATACAATGAAAGAACTCGCAAAACAGTACGATCCCAGCCAGGTGGAAGACCGTATCTACCAGTTCTGGCAGGACGGCGGCTACTTCCACACGGAAGCGGACCCCGACAAGAAGCCTTACACCATCGTTATGCCCCCTCCGAACGTGACCGGCCAGCTCCACATGGGCCATGCGCTGGATAACACCATGCAGGATGTGCTCATCCGCACCAAGCGGATGCAGGGCTATGCCGCCCTGTGGGTGCCCGGCACCGACCACGCATCCATCGCCACCGAGGCCAAGGTCGTGGAGGCCATGCGTGCCGAGGGCCTGACCAAGGAGATGGTGGGCCGCGACGGTTTCCTGGAGCGCGCCTGGGACTGGAAGACCAAGTACGGCAACCGCATCGTCAGCCAGCTGAAAAAGCTGGGCACCAGCTGTGACTGGCAGCGGGAGCGCTTTACCATGGACGAGGGCTGCTCGGATGCCGTCAAGGAAGTGTTCGTGCGCCTGTACGACAAGGGCCTGATCTACCGCGGCAACCGGATGGTCAACTGGTGCCCCCATTGCAACACCTCCATCTCGGATGCCGAGGTGGAGTACGAGGAAAAGGACGGCAATTTCTGGCACCTGCTCTACCCGGTCAAGGAGACCGGCGAGATGCTGGAGCTGGCAACCACCCGCCCCGAGACCATGCTGGGTGATACCGCTGTTGCCATCAACGGCGAGGACCCCCGCTATGCCCACCTCCACGGCTGCCATGTTGTCCTGCCCCTGCTGAACAAGGAGATCCCCATCGTCTGCGACGAGCACGCTGATATGACCAAGGGCACCGGTGTCGTCAAGATCACCCCCGCCCACGACCCCAACGACTTTGAAGTGGGTCTGCGCCATGATCTGCCCATCGTCCGGGTGTTTACCTACGACGGCCACATGACCGGTGCTGCCGATAAGGCCGCTGCCGATGCACTGTTTGCCGCAGGCAAGAACACCGTGAACGAGCCCGAGGTGCTGGACTGCGGCAAGTACGCCGGCATGACCACCCTCGAGGCCCGCAAGGCCATTCTGGCAGACCTGAAGGAGGGCGGCTTCCTGAAGGAGATCGAGCCCCTGAAGCACGAGGTCGGCACCTGCTACCGCTGCCACTCCACCATCGAGCCCATGGTCTCCAAGCAGTGGTTCGTCAAGATGGAGCCGCTGGCAAAGCCTGCCATCGAGAGCGTGGAGAAGGGCGAGATCAAGTTCGTGCCCGAGCGCTTTACCAAGAACTACCTCAACTGGATGAAGGGCACCCGCGACTGGTGCATCAGCCGTCAGCTGTGGTGGGGCCACCAGATCCCGGCCTTCTACTGCGATGACTGCGGCGAGACCGTGGTCGCCAAAGAGATGCCCTGCACCTGCCCCAAGTGCGGCGGTAGCCACTTCACCCAGGACCCCGATACGCTGGATACCTGGTTCTCCTCCGCTCTGTGGCCCTTCAGCACTCTGGGCTGGCCCAACGAGGACAGCGCGGACCTGAAGTACTTCTACCCCACCAACACGCTGGTCACCGGCTATGATATCATCGGCTTCTGGGTCAGCCGCATGATCTTCTCCGGCCTGGCCTACACCGGCAAGGCTCCCTTCGACACTGTCTGTATCCACGGCATCGTCCGCGACAGCCAGGGCCGCAAGATGTCCAAGAGCCTGGGCAACGGCATCGACCCGCTGGAGGTCATTGCCCAGTACGGCGCGGATGCACTGCGCTTCATGCTGCTGGACGGCTCCACCCCCGGCAACGATATGCGTTACAGCGAAAAGAAGGTGGAGGCTGCCCGCAACTTTGCCAATAAGCTGTGGAACGCCACCCGTTTTGTCCTGATGAACCTGCCCGAGGACTTCCAGCCCGGCCTGCCCGAGGAGAGCAAGCTGGACATGAGCGACAAGTGGGTGCTGACCAAGCTGAATCAGGTGGCCGGTGCCATGACCGACAACCTCGACCACTTCGAGATGGGGCTGGCCGCGGCCAAGATCAACAGCTTCATCTGGGATGTCTACTGCGACTGGTTCATCGAGATCGCAAAGCCCCGCCTGAACTCCGGCGATGCAGAGCAGGCAGATACCGCCCGCCGTGTGCTGGTGTATGTGCTGGACAAGGCCCTCAAGCTGCTGCATCCCTTCATGCCCTTCATCACGGAGGAGCTGTATCAGGCCCTGCCCGGCTCCGCCGAGACCATTATGACCCAGAGCTGGCCCACCTTTGACGAGGCACACAACTGGGCTGAGGAAGAGGAAGCCTTTGAAAAGGTCATGGACTACATCAAGGCAGTCCGCACCATGCGCACCGAGATGAATGTCCATCCTGCCAAAAAGACCAGTATGATCATCGAGACGGCTGATCCCGCTCCCTTCCGGAATGCAGAGGTCTATCTGGCAAAGTTTGCCTTTGCCACCGACGTGACCTTTACGGAAAAGTACGAGGGCAGCACCGATGGCATGGTGCAGGTGTCCACCCACACCGCCCGCGGCTTTATCCCCATGATGGAGCTGATCGACCGCGAGAAGGAGCTGGCCCGCCTGAACAAGGAAAAGGCCAAGGCAGAGAAGGAACTGGCCATGTTCGAGAACCAGCTGGCCAACCCCAAGTTCGTGGAGCGTGCCCCCGCCGCTCTGGTGGAAGAGATCCGCGCAAAGCGCACCAACAGCCAGAGCAAGCTGGCCAACATCGAGCAGAGCATCAAGGCTCTGGGCTAAGCGGATGCAGGAACAGAATCAACGCACCTCCCCGTGGCTCATCGCGTGGCGGGTGATCTTTACCTTTGCCCTCATCGGCTGCATCGTGTTCATCTTCTCGAACTCTCTGCAGATCGCGGATGTGTCCGAGGGGGCCAGCGGCCGGGTACTGGGGATACTGCAGGGCATCCTGCGGCATCTGGGCCTTCCCGGTGCCGCCGACCGGCTCACCATGCACATCGTGCGCAAGCTGGCGCATTTCTGCGAGTATCTGCTGGAAGGCTTCCTGCTCATGCTCTGCCTGCGGGTGTACACCCGGCACTTCTTCAAGCATGTGTCCTGGCCCATGCTGGGCGGCCTGCTCACAGCCCTGACCGATGAGACCATCCAGCTCTTTGTGCCGGGCCGCAGCGGCCAGGTCACCGATATCTGGATCGATTTTTCCGGTGTGATGACCGGCCTGCTGGTGGGACTCATCCTGCTGGGGCTTGTCCGGATGTGCATCATTCTCTATCAACATCGAAACGAGGTTTGACGCAATGACCATTGAACAGGCAAATGCTTATTTTGCATCTCTGCCCGAGGGCTTTGCCCCGGCCCGGCAGCTGCAGGAAGCCCTCTCTGCCAAGGCAGGCCGGGTGGATTATCTGGGCGTAGCCGGTACGGCTGGCAAAACGACTGCCGCCGCCCTCACGGCGGCGGTGCTCAGGGCTGCCGGCCTCGTTACCGGCAGCTACCACGCAGGCTGTGAGCCGCTCTCTGCCCGCATCCGGGTGAATGGGGAGCCTGTGGCACCGGAGCTGCTTGCACAGGCCGCCGAGATCCTGAGCACCCGGGAGACCCTGCCCCGTGCTGCCGCCGAGCTGGCTGCCGCTGCCCGCTGCTTTGGCGAGGCAGGCTGTGCGCTGGCCGTGGTGGAACTGCCCGATGCGGGACTTGCCGAGGCCCTGCCCAAGATGCCGGTCTGTGCGGTCACCTCCATCGGCCCGGACGGCATCAGTGCCTCACTGGAGCGCTCCGCCGCGCTGGCGGCCGGTGTCATGCGCAAGGGCAGCATCTGCGTCACCGCGCCTGAGCAGCCCAAGGCTGTGGTCAGTGAGCTCGTCGTGGCCGCCGGTAAGGCAGACTGTGAGCTGGTCGTGCCGGACCCCGATGACATCACCTTCCTCGAAGCCGAAAAATTTGCCAGCCGTGTGGACTACGGCGGCTATACCGTGCCGCTGGCCTTCCTGGGCCGTCACGCGGCGGGCAGTGCCGCCATTGCGGTGGAGCTGGCCCTGGCCCTCTGCAAAAAGGGCTATGACATCCCCGATGAAGCCATTCTGGAAGGTCTGGCCGCTGTGGAGAACCGCAGCAGCATCCGGGTCCTCTCCCAGCGCCCGCTGGTGGTGCTGGATGCCTGCCGCACCCCGCAGCAAGCCATTGCCCTGCTCCGCGTCCTGAACATGGCCAAGGTGCGCCACCTGAGCGCTGTCATCGGTCTGGCAGAGGAAGAAGGAGCCGAGGCCTTCTTCTCCGCGCTGGAAAGCGGCTTGACGGCTGAGACCCAGAAAAAAGACCGTACCACCATGCCCGGCATGAGCGAGAATCCCTTTGATAAGGTGTTCCTCGTTCCCCCGGTGGGTACGGATGCCGCCATGACCGAGCGCCTGCTGGAAAAGGCACGCTACCACTTTGATGCCGAGCTCTGCGGGAGCCTGGCCGAAGCTGTGGATCTTGCCCGGACCAACAGCCGCCGCGGCCTGCTGATCTGCGGCGGCGAAGCCATCGCACTGGAGGCTGCCGATCTGCTGGCTGAAAAGTAAGCGACACCCTTTTCTAAAATATGCCCGGAAGAGCCTGTACACTGATGGAAACGTGTACAGGCTCTTTTATTTTGGTTTAGAGGAAACCGCTCGGGCTATGTTTCGCACTGCCGACCTCCCGGAAAGGGGAAGCCTCCGGCAGACCGGACAAGCCTGAGCGATTCACGCAAGGAAAGGACAGAAAATGGCAACAGTTACATTCAGTGCGGCGGACGATCTGCTCTATGCCTATCTGGCAGGGGAGATCGACCACGATGCCGCACAGAACCTGCGCATCCAGCTGGACGATGCCCTTTTGGCCCGCACCCCCAAAACGCTGGTGCTCGATCTGGGCGGGGTTGGGTTTATGGATTCGTCCGGGGTGGGGCTGATTCTGGGCCGCCAGCGCTGCGCCCGCAGTCTGGGCGGAACCCTGCGTATCCAGCACGCCCCGGAGCAGCTGCGCCGCGTTCTGCGGCTGGCCAATATCCCCTGCACGGATGCAGGACAGGAGGAATGATGATGAAAGCGGAAAACACGACCAGGATCCAATTTGATTCCCTCAGCGTCAACGAAGCGTATGCCCGCGGTGCGGCAGCGGCTTTTCTGGCCCGATATGACCCCACCGTGCCCCAGCTGGCTGACCTGAAAACGGCGGTATCCGAAGCCGTCACCAACTGCATCGTCCACGCCTACCCCGACCGGGTGGGGCCCATCACCATGACAGTCTCCGTTTATCCGGGGCGGGTGGTCAGAATCGTGATCGCAGACAAAGGGGTCGGCATCCCGGATATCCCCAGAGCGATGGAGCCGCTCTTTACCACCGGCAACCCGGAGGAGCGCTCCGGTCTCGGTTTTGCGGTCATGCAGAGCTTTATGGATAAAGTTAGTGTGCGCTCCGCTCCCGGCCGGGGCACTCGGGTCACCCTGACAAAGCATCTGGAGGAAAAGCCCTCTACATAAAAGGAAATGAGGGAATATCATGGTAACGGACAAGACCCGGCGCAGTGCATTCATTGAACAGAACCTCGGGTTGGTACACGCCTGTGCTGGCCGCTTCCGGGGCAGGGGCATTGAATACGATGATCTCTACGGCGCTGGCTGCATGGGGCTGGTCAAGGCGACCGACGGCTTTGATGAGGGGCGTGGGGTCTGCTTTTCTACCTATGCAGTGCCAGTGATCCTGGGCGAGATCAAAAAGCTCTTCCGGGAGGGCGGCACAGTCAAGGTCAGCCGTTCCTTAAAAGAACTGGGACTGCGGATCAATGCGGCGCGGGAACATCACAGGAAGCTCTGCGGCACCGAGCCGACCCTTTCTCAACTGGCAGAAGAGCTGGGGGAGAGCGTGGAGAACATCACGCTTGCGATCCAGGCTGCACAGCCCGCCCTGAGCCTGACCCCGGAAGGGGAGAACAGTGACCGGCAGATAGATATCCCGGTGGAATCTCCGGAGGAAGAACTTGCGGATAAGATCGGTCTGGCCGAGGTGCTGGAAAGTCTGCCGGAAGAGGACCGGCTCCTGATCCGCCTGCGGTTCTATGCCAACCGCACCCAGAGTGAGACGGCAAAAGTGCTGCATACCACGCAGGTGCAGATCTCCCGGCGGGAGCGCAAGATCCTGCGCAAAATGCGGGAGCGGTTATTGGAATGAGCCGTGCAAAAGAAAATAGGGCTTTTCTTGAAAAAATGTAAAAAAAGGGCTTGCTTTTTGTCTGAGTCTGTGCTAAAATACATTACTGTCAGGCGGATGTCTGACACAAACGCTTCAGAAAAAACGGATGAAAAGTGACGAAGGTCGATTGGTTCTTCTAAGAACTTCAAAAAATCTTCAAAAAATGCTTGACATTCTAACACAAACGTGCTAAAATGTATAAGCTATCAGCCGCTAAGGCTGAGGCGCACAGGACCTTGAAAATTGAACAATATCGAAAAA